>NZ_JARJHW010000042.1:0-46623 GCF_040560175.1 Streptomyces panacea | reverse complement strand
GCGAGAGGCAATTGCCGCTCGGCCTCGACGACGGCCTCTTCCGTGGTCGCCCCCGAGTCCGGCTTACGGGTACGCAGCCACCGCCCGACGCCGTACGCCCCGGCGAACCCGACCACCAATCCGGCCGTCCCGCCGACCAGGGCCCAGCCGAGACACCAGGCCCCCAGCGGCGGACTCCACCACCGGAGCCACGCCCCGTACTCCGGCCGCACGCGCCGCCGAACGGGCGCCACCTCCATGGCCAACAGCGCCACCATCCGTCCGCGCGCGGCTCGTTCGCGCCGCCACCCCGACCACGCCAGCACCACGGACACCAGCGCCGCGAGCAGTGAGGCGGCCACCCACAAGCTGTGGACGAGGTCCCCCTGCGCGAGTCGCCCGTTCATGGCGCACCCCCGCCCCGGACGATCCGCCCGGCCCACCAGAAGCCCACCGCCTCCAGGAGTCCGCCCACCGCCAGACAGCCCAGGCCGGCAGGGGTGTGGAGCAGCACGCCCAGCGGGTCGGCCCCCATGGCCCAGCCCATCGCCAGTCCCGCCACGGGCAGCAGCGCCAGCACCACCACCGTGGCCCAGGGACCGGCCAACTGGGCGCGCATGGATTCCCGTTGGTCCTGCTGCGCCCCCAGAGCGGCACGCAGCCGGTCGAGACCCGCGGCCAGTCCCGCCCCGCCGTCCACCGCGACCCGCCAGCAGGCCGCGACCCCGGCGAGACCTTCCGCACCCGGTCGCCGGGCGGCCTTGCGCAGGGCTTCGGGGACATCACCGCCGAAGCGGGCCGCCGCGACCACCAGGGCGAGTTCCGGACCGCTCAGGTCCCGGCCGACTGCCCGGACGGCTGCCGTGAGTGCCTCGGCCGGTTGCGCCCCGGCCCTCAGCTCCCCGACAAGCACGTCGCAGAGACCTCCCACGGCCCCGGCCCGCCGCTCCGCCGCGCGCCGGCGCTCCGCCGCCCGCAGCCGCCGCCTCACGAGCGGCGCCGCCACTGCGCCCGCGACCAGCGGCAGCACCGACTCGCCCCACAGGGCGAGCGCCACGGCGAGGGGCACACAGAGCCACTCCTTCCCCAGTCCCGCCAGCCGCTCGCGGACCACCCTCACCGCAGGCCCGGCCCTGCTGCCGCTGCCGTCGCCGCCCTCGCTTCCCGCGCCGAACAGCAGCTCCGCCCGCCGCGTGGCCCGCCTCCGGTCCACCCGCGTCCAGACCGCCAGCGCCGCGCAGACCGCCGCGCAGAACAGGGTCACGGGCATCGGGATCGGGAGCGCCGTCACAGCGCACCACCGATCAGTGACCGCAGCCTCGGCCAGCCCCGCTCGTACGCGAACCCCTCCGCGCCCCAGCGCAGCGCGGGCACCGGCACCACCAGCCCCGCCGCGTCCCGCTCCAGCACATGCACCTCGGCGATACGACGCCGCCCGGCCCGGTCCCGTACGAGATGGATCACCACCGACAGCGCCGCCGCCAACTGGCTGTGCAGAGCGGCCCGGTCCAGGCCTGCGGCCGTCCCGAGGGCTTCCAGCCGCGCGGGCACGTCGGCGGCGGTGTTCGCGTGAACCGTCCCGCAGCCGCCCTCGTGGCCCGTGTTCAAGGCGGCCAGGAGAGTGGTGACCTCAGCTCCCCGCACCTCCCCGACCACCAACCGGTCTGGCCGCATCCGCAGCGCCTGCCGCACCAGGTCCTCCAGGGTGACCTCGCCCGCGCCCTCCTGATTCGCGGGCCGCGCCTCCAGACGGACCACATGCGGGTGGTCGGGCCTCAACTCCGCCGAGTCCTCCGCCAGCACGATCCGCTCGCGCTCCCCCACCAGACCGAGCAGGGCGGAGAGGAGGGTTGTCTTGCCTGTGCCGGTCCCGCCGCTGATCAGGAACGACACCCGGGCCTCGATCAGCGCCCGCAGCAGTCGCTCGCCGCCCGGCGGCACCGTCCCGGCGGCGGTCAGTTCCGCCGGGGAGAACGCCCGGGGGCGTACGACCCGCAGAGACAGACACGTCGACCCGACGGCCACCGGGGGCAGCACCGCGTGCATCCGCGTGCCGTCGGGGAGCCGGGCGTCCACCCACGGGCGGGCGTCGTCCAACCGCCGCCCCGCCACGGCGGCGAGGCGCTGCGCCAGCCTCCGTACGGCCGAGGCGTCCGCGAACAACACGTCCGTCAACTCCAGCCCGCCTCCCCGGTCCACCCAGACCCGGTCGGGCGCCGACACCAGCACGTCGGTCACGGAGGGATCGGCCAGCAGGGGCTCCAGCGGCCCAGTCCCGACCAGCTCGCACCTCAACTCCTCGGCGGCGCCGAGCACTTCCACGTCCCCCAGGAGCCTCCCCTGGGCCCTCAGAGCCGCCGCCACGCGCGCGGGGGTCGGCTCGGCCCCACTCTCCGCCAGACGCTGCCGTACGGCGTCCAGGAGCGCTCCACCGACCTGCGCTCCCCTGGGGCGCGTCACGGCGCTCACGCGGTCACGCTCCCGTCCCCGGCGCCCGCGAGCGCCCGCTCCCAGAACGCGGCGCAGAACCGCGCCAGCGGACCCCGCACGCTCGCCCCCGGCGGTGCCCCGGTCTCCTGGGCCGCCAACAGACCGGGCTCCATGGGAAGTTCACCCACGAGCGGCAGCCGCAGCGCGTCGGCCACCCAGCTGTCGTCCAGCCCGGTCGCGTAAGGCCCACGGACCACCGCCCGCAGGTCCGGCAGGACCATGCCCACCAGGGACGCCACCCGGCCGGCGGCCGCGACGGCCCGCAGCTCCCCCGGCACCACCAGCAGACCGACGTCCAACTGCGCCAGCGCCTCCGCCGCGGCCTCGTCGATCCGGCGCGGAAGATCCACGACCACGACGCCGCCCCGCCTGCGGGCCGCCGCGAGGACGGACCGCATGGCCGCCGGCGGGACGAGCACGGAGTCTCCGCGGTCCCAGCTGAGGAGGCGCAGATCGTGCAGCCGCGGCAGTGACTCCTCCAGCGCGCCACCCGCCACCCGCCCCTTGGAGGCGGCGAAATCCGGCCATCGGCGGCCCTTCGCGCGCTCACCTCCGAGCAGCACGTCGAGCCCCCCGCCGAGCGGATCGCCGTCGATGAGCATGGTGCGCACGCCCTGGCGGGCGGCCGTGACCGCAAGGGCGCAGGCCAGCGTCGAGGCACCGGCCCCGCCACGACCGCCGATCACCCCGACGGTGAGCGCCGGCCGCCCCACACCTTCGGCGACGTCGGCGATCCGGTCCACGAGCCAGCTCTCGGCGTCGGGCAGCCGCAGCACGCAGTCGGCGCCGATCTCGACGGCCCGCCGCCATACGTCCGGGTCGTCCTGGTCATGGCCGACGAGCAGCACCCCTCGGCGCCGGGTGGCGGACCGGCAACGTACGGCCGCGTCGTCGCCCACCAGCACCAGCGGTGCGGACTCCCAGCCACCCCGTCGCTCGGGCACCGAGTGGTGCACCTCGGGCTCGGCGCCCGCGGCGGCGCACAGCCGCAGCAGATCGTCGAGCAGGTCGACGTCCTCGGTGACGATCAGCGGTCCGGCCCGGCGCCCTTCGGCGACCGGAGAGCGGTCGGACGTCCTGAATCCAGCCATTTACTCCACCCCCTATTCCCGCGATCCCGGATCGACGTCCGCAGCCGCGCCGAAGGCGCTCGCCCACACCATGCGGGGGACCCTCAAGGGCATCCGCTCAGTGGACTCTCAGCGATCTCGCAGTGATCCGGCATCTGCGATTCCGGCTACCGCGAACTTTCGCGGTGGGAAATCACCGTGCACCGCGCGGAAAAAACGTGTGGATCTTGCTCAAAAGCTGTGGACAACTCGCCGGTTGTGAATATCTCCGTAGCTCATACCGGTGACTTCCGAGAGCAGCCTGGCGACTACGCACAGTGACGGGTAGAGTGCGAATCGGATCCGCGCACACGAAGCGCGATGAGAGAAGGGGGTGTGGGGCGGCCACGGGCCCGAGCGGCAGAAAAGCGTCCGGACATGCGACGACCCCCGCCGGGGGGGAGAGCGGGGGTCGTCCCCCAGACCGACTCGGGGGGGGAGGAGCCGGACCAGGTGAGCACGGTCGCGAACGATCCGTGACTTCCATGGTGTACCCGAGAGCCTTCTCAGGCAAACCCACGCGCCGTACCTTACGCCGAATGGTGGGCGCCTATGCTCGACATCGTGGAAAACCACTCCTTGCCTCGCACAGCGGCCTTCTTTGACCTGGACAAGACGGTCATTGCGAAGTCGTCGACGTTGACCTTCAGCAAGTCCTTCTATCAAGGCGGACTGATCAACCGCCGAGCCGTACTGCGCACCGCATACACGCAGTTCGTCTTTCTCGCGGGCGGCGCCGATCACGATCAGATGGAGCGCATGCGCGAGTACCTCTCCGCGCTCTGCAAGGGCTGGAACGTCCAGCAGGTCAAGGAGATCGTGGCCGAGACGCTGCACGATCTCATCGACCCGATCATCTATGACGAGGCCGCCTCCCTCATCGAGGATCACCACACGGCCGGACGCGACGTGGTGATCGTCTCCACATCCGGCGCGGAGGTCGTCGAGCCGATCGGCGAACTCCTGGGCGCCGACCGGGTCGTGGCGACCCGCATGGTCGTCGGGCCCGACGGCTGCTTCACGGGCGAGATCGAGTACTACGCGTACGGGCCGACCAAGGCCGCGGCGGTCAAGGCGCTCGCCGCTTCCGAGGGGTACGACCTGGACCGCTGCTACGCGTACAGCGACTCGGTCACCGATCTGCCGATGCTCCAGTCGGTCGGCCACCCGTACGCGGTCAATCCCGACCGGGCGCTGAGGCGTGAGGCAGTGGCCCGCGATTGGCCGATTCTCGTCTTCAACCGGCCGGTCCGGCTCAAGCAGCGGCTGCCCGCCTTCTCCATGCCGCCACGGCCGGCGCTCGTCGCGGCGGCAGCGGTGGGCGCGGCGGCGGCCACGGCGGGACTGGTCTGGTACGCGAGCAGGCGGCGCCAGGCGGCTTCCGCGTGAGCCGCATGCCGATTGCACCGATCACGCCGACCACAGCCGGGCGGTTCGCCCGTATTTGAACCTAAAAGTAAAGTCGCGGAGCGAGGGCTTTCGCTTCTCTCCGGACAGGAGTAGAAAGGAATCAACGGCCCGCGAGACCAAGGACATCCGAGAGGATGACCCGTTACGCACGAAGGCCCCACGGACCGAGCATGAAAACTGAGTACCCACGCGACGTCGACCCGTCGAATACGGGCCAGCCGCACCAGGTGACGGGCGAAGTACCCGACCTGATGGGCGAATTACGAGGCGCCTGGTAGCTCGGTGGACGTGCCAGCGGCGGTACCTCTCCGGTACCGCCGCATCTCTGTCCCAGCAGGCACAGCCCTCTCCGGCGGGCCGGACTAAGCCGCGCCGCGCTGCAGCGCCTCGCACACGGCCGTCGACTCCCTGACACCCAGCTCGACCGCGCGCCCGCAGTGCGTGATCCATGCCGCCATCCCGTCGGGCGTCCCCGACAGATAGCCGTCGAACGCCGCCACGTACGCGGCACGCCCCAGCTCCGCGTGCCCGACCTCGGACGGGCAGATCGACTTGGGGTCGAGCCCGCTGCCGATCAGCACGACCCGTTCGGCGGCCCGCGCGACCAGCCCGTTGTACGAGCCGAAAGGGCGCAGCGCCAGCAGTTCGCCGTGCACGACCGCCGCCGTGACGAGCGCCGGCGCCGAACTCCCCGCGATCACCAGCTCGGAGAGCCCGTCCAGGCGTCCGGCCACCTCGTCGGCGGCGGGCAGCGGTGCCTCGATCAGCGGCTTGGGACTGTCGGGCCCCGGCGTCTCGACGACCGGTTCACCGGCCAGCCTCGGCCGCCCGACCGTCTCCCCCGCGACCTCCGCGGCCACTCCCGTACCAGCGCCCACGCCCGCACCCGCACCCGCGCCACCGGCCGCCACCAGATGCAGGCGGGCCAGCACCCGCACCGGCGACTGCCGCCAGATCGAGAGGAGTTGGCCCGCCTCGGCCGTCAACCGCAGCGCGGCTCCCACCGTCAGCGCGTCCGACGCGGCGCCGAAGTCGCTGCGCCGACGGACCTCTTCCAGCGCCCAGTCCGCGCCGGAGAGCGCCGCCGATCCGCGCGCGGCGCGCAGCGCGGCCTCCGAGGTGACCTCGCTGCCCCGCCGTCTCATCACGCGGTGCCCGTAGACCAGGTCGACCGCCTTGCGTACCGAATCCACCGCCTCGGGGACGCCCGGCAGGGAGCCCAGAGCGGCGAGAGGGTCGTGCCCTCGTGGAGCGGACGAAGCGTTCGGAGCTGTCGTACTCATAGGTAGCAAGGCTACGCGCCCGTAGCGCACGCCCCACGTTGGAGTGGTCTTCTTCACCCGAAGTGACAGCACACAGCAACATGACCACTACGCTAGGTGAACATGAAGATCGCTTTCGTGGGTAAGGGCGGCAGTGGCAAGACGACGCTGGCCTCGCTCTTCATCCGCCATCTGACCGCCAACGAGGCCCCCGTCATCGCGGTGGACGCCGACATCAACCAGCATCTCGGGGCCGCGCTCGGTCTCGACGAGGACCAGACCGCCGCGCTGCCGGCGATGGGCGCGCACCTCCCGCTCATCAAGGAGTACCTGCGCGGCACCAACCAGCGGATCACGTCCGCCGATTCGATGATCAAGACGACGCCCCCGGGCGAGGGCTCCCAGCTCCTCCGGGTCCGCGAGTCGAATCCGGTGTACGACGCCTGCGCCCGCACCGTCCGGCTGGACGACGGCGACATCCAGCTGATGGCCACGGGGCCGTTCACCGAGTCCGACCTGGGGGTGGCCTGCTACCACTCCAAGGTCGGCGCGGTCGAGCTCTGCCTGAACCACCTCGTCGACGGCCCGGACGAATACGTCGTCGTCGACATGACGGCGGGCTCGGACTCGTTCGCGTCCGGGATGTTCACCCGGTTCGACATGACGTTCCTGGTTGTCGAGCCGACGCGTAAGGGAGTGTCCGTCTACCGCCAGTACAAGGAGTACGCGCGGGACTTCGGCATCGCGCTGAACGTCGTCGGCAACAAGGTCCAGGCCCAGGACGACGTGGATTTCCTCCAGGACGAGGTGGGCGACGACCTGCTCGTGACCGTGGGCCACTCCAACTGGGTGCGGTCCATGGAGAAGGGCCGCCCGGCCCCCTTCGAGCTGCTGGAGGCGGAGAACCGCGTGGCGCTCCAGGTCCTGGAGGACGCGGCGGAGGACTCGTACGCGGACCGCGACTGGGAGCGCTACACGCGGCAGATGGTGCACTTCCACCTCAGGAACGCGGAGAGCTGGGGTAACGCGAAGACGGGCGCCGACCTGGCCGCACAGGTCGACCCGGCGTTCGTGCTCCGCGAGGACGTGGCCGTCCCGCAGCCGAGCTGAGCGCCGCGGTGGTACGGGCGGCACATCGTCGTGCCGCCCGTACCACCGCGCTCACCGCTCACACCGCCCGTACCCCCGAGCGCTCGGCTCAGTTCGCGGCCGGGTCCGCTTCAGAGCCGGAGTCGGAGTCGGAGTCGGAGTCGGAGTCGGAGTCGGAGTCGGAGTCGGAGTCGGAGTCGGAGTCGGAGTCCGGACCTGAGTTCGGAGCCGAATCCGGGCCGTCGGAGGCTGAGTCCGGGCCGTCGGCGGCCTTGGAGGCCGAGCCCGGAGCCGCCGGGACCGCCGGTGAGGCCGGCGGCTCGGGCGCCGTCAGATACGACTGCCAGCTGACCGCGGGCTTCTGGCCCACGCCCAGCTCACGCAGCCTTTCGAGCGTCTGCGGTTCCTGCGCGTCCAGCCAGTCCGCGAGTTCCTTGAACGTCACGCACTGCACGCCGTCCTTCACACAGACGGTCTTGATCGTCTCCTCGATGGCACGCATGTACGTGCCGCCGTTCCACGACTCGAAGTGGTTGCCGATGATCAGCGGCGCGCGGTTGCCGTCGTAGGCGCGGCCGAAGGCCTGGAGCAGACCGTCACGCATCTGATTGCCCCAGTACTCGTGCTGGGACGGGTCGCCGTTGACCGTCTTCGACTGGTTGAACATGAAGTTGTAGTCCATCGAGAGCGTCTCGAACTTCCGGCCGGGCACCGGGACGAGCTGCAGCGGGATGTCCCACATGCCCTCGGTCTTCTTCGGCCAGACCTGGTTGCCGACACCGCTGGAGTCGTAGCGGAAGCCCATCGTCCGCGCCGCCCGCATCATGTTCTTCTGCCCTTCCAGGCAGGGGGTGCGGGCGCCGACCAGCTCCTTCTCGTAGTCGAAGGGCAGCGGAGACTCGGCCTTCAGGCCGGTGTTGCTCTTCCAGTTCTTGACGAAGGCCTTGGCCTGGCTGATCTCGCTCTTCCACTCCTCGACGGACCAGTTGCCGACCCCGCCGTCGGCGCCGCAGAAGTGCCCGTTGAAGTGGGTGCCGATCTCGTTGCCGTCCCGCCAGGCGGCGCGCAGCTCGCGCAGGGTGTTCTTGATCCCCTCGGTGTCGTTGAAGCCGATGTCCGAGCGGCCGACCGCGTGTTGGGGCGGGCTGTACTGCTTGGACTTGTCCTTCGGCAGGAGATAGACGCCGCTGAGGAAGTACGTCATCTTCGCGTCGTACTTCTTGCCCACGTCGCGGAAGTGGGAGAAGAGCTTCTGGCTGTCCTCTCCGGCGCCGTCCCAGGAGAACACCACGAACTGCGGCGGCTTCTGACCGGGCTTCAGGCGCTCCGGCTTGAGGACGCCGGGCTGGGCGCCGGTGTACGCCGTCGAACCGTCGCCGATGAGCCGTACCGCGCTCTTGGGCGGCCCCTTCTTCGCCCCGTGGGCACCCCCCTCGGTCTGGGTCGTGCCCTTCGGTTCCGGTGAACCGGACCCGGAACATCCGGCGAGCCCCACGGCCAGCGCCGTCACGGCCACGCCGCAGGCGATCCTCTTTCTGGCGGCCAGCATCCGCCCACCTCTTCCCTCAGGTTCTGTGCGTTGGAGCGCCGAAACGCCGAAAAACGCCGAGCACGGCGCCGAGCGCCGACAACGTCGCACTGGGACCCGAGGGGATCCGGTATGACAAGCCGGACAAAATGACTAATCACCACTGCGGGTGAAAGCTTGCCCCATTTGCCCGGAAAGTCATGCCTCAATCTTTACTCTCCATTACGATCCATTTACTGAGCGTTGATAAATCCCGCCGCTGCACGCCGTGGCCCACGGCCGCGTCACCTGTTCCGCGACCGCGCCGCCCCGGAGGAGACGGGAAACATGTCTGCCTACGTCCCCACCCGCGAAGACCACCCCGATCGCCCACAGAGCCCGCACAGCCCTCACAGTCCGGACGGCCCGAACGGCCCGGACAAACCGCCGCCGCCCGGCCGATTGCGGGGGTTCCGGATCGCCGGAGCGGATTTCTCCGCCTCCATCTCGGTCTTCCTGATCGCCCTGCCGCTCTCCCTCGGCATCGCGCTCGCCACCGGCGCGCCCCTCCAGGCCGGTCTCGTCGCCGCGGCCGTGGGCGGTCTCGTGGTCGGCCGCCTCGGCGGCGCCCCGCTCCAGGTCAGTGGCCCGGCGGCCGGTCTGACCGTCGTCACCGCCGACCTGATCCAGCGGTACGGCTGGCGCACCACCTGCGCCATCACGGTGCTCGCGGGTCTCGCCCAACTCGGCCTCGCCGCCCTGCGCGTCGCCCGCTCGGCGCTCGCCGTAAGCCCCGCGATCGTGCACGGCATGCTGGCCGGCATCGGCGTCACGATCGCGCTCGCCCAGCTGCACATCGTCCTCGGCGGCACCCCGCAGAGCTCCGCCGTCGCCAACGTCCAGGGTCTGCCCGCCCAGTTGGCCGATCTGCACCCGGCCGCGGCCTCCGTGAGCGCGCTGACCATGGTCGTTCTGCTCGCCTGGCCGCGGATCCCCGGGCGTACGGGCCGGATCGTACGGAAGCTGCCCGCCGCCCTCGCGGCGGTGGCGGCGGCGACCGCCGTGGCCGCCCTCGTGGGGCTGAGCCTCGACCGCGTCGATCTGCCCTCCTGGAGCAGCCATGTGCTGCCCGAGCCACCGCAGGGACCGGTGCTCGGACTGATCGCCGCCGTGCTCACGATCACCCTGGTCGGCAGCGTCGAGTCACTGCTGTCCGCGGTCGCCGTCGACAAGCTGGTGGCCGCCCGCAAGGACCCGGACATCCAGATTCCGCGCGCCCGGCTCGACCGGGAGCTGACCGGACAGGGCGCGGCGAACGTCGTCTCCGGGACCCTCGGCGGACTGCCGATCACCGGGGTCGCCGTCCGCAGCGCGGCCAATGTGGCCGCGGGCGGGATCAGTCGGAATTCGACGATGCTGCACGGGCTGTGGGTCGCCGTCGCCGCGCTCTTCCTGGTGTCGGTGCTCGACCTGATCCCGCTGGCCGCGCTCGCCGCGCTGGTCATGGTCATCGGCGTCCAGATGGTGAGCATCACCCACATGCGCACCGTGCGGCGCAATCGCGAGCTGCTCGTCTACGTGGGGACGCTGGCCGGTGTGGTATTCACCGGCGTCCTGGAGGGGGTGCTGATCGGGATCGCGCTGGCGGTGGCCGTCGCGCTGCACCGGCTCACCCGGACACGGATCACGATGGACGAGCAGGAGGGCGTCCACCGGCTGCGCGCACGCGGTCAGTTGACCTTCCTGGCCGTTCCGCGGCTGAGCCGTCTGCTGCACCAAGTGCCACAGGGAAGCGACTGCGTGGTCGAGTTGGACGGTTCGTTCATGGATCACGCGGCGTACGAGGCGCTGCACGACTGGCAGGTCGCGCATCTGGCCCGGGGCGGCACGGTCGAGTTCACCGGCGGATCCGGTGACCGTATCCCCGAGCCCGCCGAGCCGGTGACGCAGTCGAGCACCTGCTGCCGCCCGTGGACACCGTGGCGCAACCACCACTGCGGCGATCCGGTGGAGCAGCCGCAGACACGAGGGCGGAAGACGGATCAGGTGCGGATCTCGAGCCGGGTCCAGGGCGGCCAACTCGCCAGTGGACTCAGCTCGTTCCAGCGCAATACGGCTCCGCTCGTACGGGGCGAGCTGGCGCGGCTGGCACGCGAGGGCCAGCAGCCCTCCCAGCTCTTTCTCACCTGCGCCGACTCCCGTCTGGTGACCAGCATGATCACGGCGAGCGGTCCCGGTGATCTGTTCACCGTCCGCAATGTCGGCAATCTGGTCCCCCTTCCGGGGGAGGAGGGTGCGGAGGGACAGGACGACTCGGTGGCCGCGGCGATCGAGTACGCGGTCGATGTCCTGCGGGTCGAGTCCATCACGGTCTGCGGACACTCCGGATGCGGCGCGATGCAGGCCCTCCTCAACGCACCCGCCGACGCGCCTGCCAACACCCCCGTCAACACATCTGCCAACGCCCCCAACCCCACGGCCATCGACACGCGCGCCGATGCGCCCGTCGACCCGTCCCCACAGGAAACCCCCGCACCACCATCCCCCCTCACCCGCTGGCTCCGGCACGGCCGGCCCAGCCTGGAGCGGATGAGGAGCCGCGACCACGCCTGGGCCAGGATCGCCGGGCGGCTGCCGGCCGACGCGGTCGAGCAGCTCTGTCTGACCAATGTCGTCCAGCAGTTGGAGCATCTGCGCGCCCACACGGCGGTGGCCCGGGGCCTGGCCGAGGGAAGGCTCGAACTGCACGGCATGTACTTCCATGTCGGCGAGGCGCAGGCGTATCTGCTCGCGGCAGACGGACAGCCCGACGAGCGGCCCGAGGGTCAGTCCGACAGCACGGACAAGGTGTTCAACCGGGTGGCCCCGACGGCGTTCGAGGAGTCGCGCGCCTGAACCGGCGCCCCGCCGCATCCGTGAGAATGTGTGGCCCCGTTCCCCACCACAGCCGGGGAACGGGGCCACTTACTCGTACGCCAACTCATCACTCCACCCGCCAGTCCGGCCGCATAGGTCTAAACCAATTTACTGAAGACCCTTGTCACCCGGGCATCTGCCTGATGAGCTAGGCCCGGGGACACATAGGACGCCCTGGGAAAGGGAGATGTCGTGAGCAACGAAAGCCTGGCCAACCTGCTCAAGGAAGAGCGGAGGTTCGAGCCACCGGCCGAGCTGGCCGCGAACGCCAACGTGACAGCGGAGGCGTATGAGCAGGCCGAGGCGGACAGGCTTGGCTTCTGGGCCGAGCAGGCCCGGCGGCTCACCTGGGCCACCGAACCGACCGAGACCCTCGACTGGTCGAACCCGCCCTTCGCGAAGTGGTTCGCGGACGGCGAGATCAACGTCGCGTACAACTGCGTGGACCGCCACGTCGAGGCGGGCAACGGCGACCGGGTCGCCATCCACTTCGAGGGCGAGCCCGGCGACAGCCGTTCCCTCACCTACGCCGAGCTCAAGGACGAGGTCTCCCGGGCCGCGAACGCGCTCACCGAGCTGGGCGTGACCAAGGGCGACCGCGTCGCCATCTACATGCCGATGATCCCCGAGACGGCCGTGGCGATGCTGGCGTGCGCCCGCATCGGCGCCGCGCACTCCGTGGTCTTCGGCGGCTTCTCGGCGGACGCCGTGGCCTCCCGTATCCAGGACGCCGACGCCAAGCTCGTCATCACCTCGGACGGCGGCTACCGGCGCGGCAAGCCGAGCGCGCTCAAGCCCGCGATCGACGACGCCGTCGCCCGGTGTCCGCAGGTCGAGCATGTCCTGGTGGTCCGCCGCACCGGCCAGGACACCGCCTTCAGCGAGGGCCGGGACGTGTGGTGGCACGACATCGTCGACCGCCAGTCCACCGAGCACACGCCGGAGGCGTTCAACGCCGAGCACCCGCTCTTCATCCTGTACACGTCCGGCACGACGGGGAAGCCCAAGGGCATCCTGCACACTTCGGGCGGCTACCTCACCCAGGTGGCGTACACGCATCACGCGGTCTTCGACCTCAAGCCGGAGACGGACGTCTACTGGTGCACGGCCGACGTCGGCTGGGTGACCGGTCACTCGTACATCGTGTACGGGCCGCTGGCCAACGGCGCGACGCAGGTCATGTACGAGGGCACGCCCGACACTCCGCACCAGGGGCGCTTCTGGGAGATCGTCCAGAAGTACGGCGTCACGATCCTCTACACGGCGCCGACCGCGATCCGCACGTTCATGAAGTGGGGGGACGACATCCCCGCCAAGTTCGATCTGACGTCGCTGCGCGTCCTGGGCTCGGTCGGTGAGCCGATCAATCCCGAGGCCTGGATCTGGTACCGGCAGAACATCGGCGCGGGCAAGACCCCGGTCGTGGACACCTGGTGGCAGACCGAGACCGGCGGCATGATGATCTCCCCGCTGCCCGGCGTCACCGCCGCCAAGCCGGGCTCCGCGCAGCGCGCGCTCCCCGGCATCTCGGCGACCGTCGTGGACGACGACGCCAACGAGGTGCCGAACGGCGGCGGCGGATATCTCGTCCTCACCGAGCCGTGGCCGGCGATGCTCCGCACCATCTGGGGCGACGACCAGCGGTTCATCGACACCTACTGGTCGCGGTTCGAGGGCAAGTACTTCGCGGGCGACGGCGCCAAGAGGGACGACGACGGCGACATCTGGCTGCTGGGCCGGGTCGACGACGTGATGCTGGTGTCCGGCCACAACATCTCCACCACGGAGGTCGAGTCGGCGCTCGTCTCGCACCCGAAGGTCGCCGAGGCGGCCGTCGTCGGTGCCACGGACGAGACGACCGGTCAGGCGATCGTCGCCTTCGTCATCCTGCGCGGTACGGCGTCGGTGGACGACGGTCTGGTGGCCGAGCTGCGCAACCACGTCAGTACGGCGCTGGGCCCGATCGCCAAGCCGAAGCGGATCCTGCCGGTGGCCGAGCTGCCGAAGACCCGTTCGGGCAAGATCATGCGGCGGCTGCTGCGCGATGTCGCGGAGAACCGCCAGCTCGGTGACGTCACGACGCTCACCGACTCCTCGGTGATGGATCTGATCCAGACGCAGCTCCCGAGCGCGACCAGCGAGGACTGAGCAGGTCCGTCGGACACGACGAGGTCGGACACGACGAGGTCGGACACGAAGTCGGACACGCGGTCGGACACGAAGAAGGAGCCCCCGGCGCATCGCTCCGGGGGCTCCTCTTTGTAACGGGCGCTCCTCTTTGTAAAGTGGGCGGCGCGTCAACAATGTAATAAGGATCCAAAGGTGCGCCGGGAAGTCTGGTCGGCAGGCAATTCGTCATGCCCGCCGAACCGACCGGAGGACCCTTCGTGGCCACCCCGCGCACCTTCCTCGGACGCCTCCCGCTCCCCGAGCGGACGTATCTCGCGAGCGCGCTGCGGACCGAGACGGTCGGCGGTGTCCTGCTGCTCGTGGCCGCCGTCGCCGCCCTGATCTGGGCCAACACCCCGCTCAGCGCCAGCTACGCGACCGTCGGTGATTTCCATCTGGGCCCGGCCTCCCTCGGTCTGAACCTCTCGATCCAGCACTGGGCGGCCGACGGACTGCTCGCCGTCTTCTTCTTCGTCGCCGGCATCGAGCTGAAGCGCGAGCTGGTGGCCGGTGAGCTGCGCGACCCGAAGGCCGCCGCCCTCCCCGTGATCGCGGCACTCTGCGGCATGGCCGTGCCCGCCCTCGTCTATGTGCTGGTCAACCTCGTGGGCGGCGGTTCCACGGACGGCTGGGCCGTCCCCACCGCCACCGACATCGCCTTCGCGCTCGCCGTGCTCGCCGTCCTCGGCACCTCATTGCCGTCCGCGCTGCGCGCCTTCCTGCTCACCCTCGCCGTCGTGGACGACCTCTTCGCGATCCTGATCATCGCGATCTTCTTCACCAGCGACATCGACTTCCTGGCCCTGGCCGGCGCCGTCGCCGCGCTCGCCGTCTTCTGGCTCCTCCTCAGGACAGGGGTGCACGGCTGGTACGTGTATGTCCCGCTGGCCCTCGTCATCTGGGCCCTGATGTACAACAGCGGCGTCCACGCCACCGTCGCCGGTGTCGCGATGGGCCTGATGCTCCGCTGCGTCAGACGCGAGGGCGAGGAGCAGTCCCCCGGCGAGCGCATCGAACACCTCGTCCGCCCTCTGTCGGCCGGTCTCGCCGTGCCGCTGTTCGCGCTCTTCTCGGCGGGTGTCTCGATCAGCGGCGGCGCGCTGGCCGACGTCTTCACCCGGCCGGAGACCCTGGGGGTGGTCCTGGGCCTCGTCATCGGCAAGGCGCTCGGCATCTTCGGCGGCACCTGGCTGGCCGCGCGCTTCACCAAGGCCGAACTGAACGAGGATCTGGCCTGGCCGGACATCCTCGCCGTGTCGACGCTCGCCGGAATCGGCTTCACCGTCTCGCTGCTCATCGGCGAACTCGCCTTCACCGGCGATCCCGGGCTGACGGCCGAGGTGAAGGCCGCCGTGCTGACGGGTTCGGTGATCGCCGCCGTACTCGCCGCCGTACTGCTGCGGCTGAGGGTCCGTACGTACCGGGCGCTGTACGACTCCGAGGAGCTCGACGAGGACATGGACGGCATTCCCGATATCTACGAGCAGGACGATCCGGCGTACCACTTGAGAATGGCCGCGATCTACGAGGGGAAGGCGGCAGAGCACCGCCGGTTGGCGGAACACGCCGCAGCGACGCGCGATGACGGCGCCGGTCCGGCATGATCTGACATCCGACACCGATCTGACTTCCGGCATGATCTGAAGGCGCAGAGCCGGAAGAAACCCAGATCTGCGAGAGCGCAGCCGAAACGAGGGAGTCAACGATGAGCGACCCCGGCAGCCATGCCGCCGTCACCACCGCAGCTGTCGACGCCGTTCCAGCCGTCCGGTTCGATGGGGCCGACCGCAGCCTCGGGCAGTTGGTCTCGTCGGCGACCGCGGAGGTGTCCGCGCTGGTGCACGACGAGATCGCGCTGGCCAAGGCCGAACTGCGACAGGACGTCAAGCGGGGCGTGACGGGCAGCGCCGCGATCGGCATCGCGGGAGTGTTCGCACTTTTCTCGCTGCCGGTGCTGAGCTTCGCCGCCGCGTACGGGATCCACAACTGGGGCCTCGGGCTCGCCTGGTCGTTCCTGATCGTGGGAGGAGCGTTTCTGCTCCTCGCGGGAGTGCTGGGGCTGATCGCCATGCGGAAGTTCAAGAAGGTCAAGCCGCCGGAGAAGACCATCGCGTCCGCCAAGCAGACGGCCGCAGTGCTCCAGACGGTCAAACCGCATCCGCGCCCCGTTCATGAGGCAGACAAGACTGTGGCACGCTCGTCTGTATGACCGCCCCCGAAAACGGCCCTGGCACCACCTCCGGCAGCATCCCCGGCGCGACCGTCGCGGCGGATGTGCGCCTCGACGGGCCCTGGACGCACCGGGACGTGGCGGCCAACGGAGCCCGCTTTCACATCGCCGAGATGGGCGACGGGCCGCTGGTGCTGCTGCTGCACGGCTTCCCGCAGTTCTGGTGGACCTGGCGGCACCAACTGCCCGCGCTCGCCGAGGCCGGGTACCGGGCCGTCGCGATGGACCTGCGGGGCGTGGGCGGCAGCGACCGTACGCCCCGCGGTTACGACCCCGCCAACCTGGCGCTCGACATCACCGGTGTGGTGCGCTCGCTCGGCGAGCCGGACGCCGCGCTCGTCGGGCACGACCTCGGCGGGTATCTCGCCTGGACCGCGGCCGTGATGCGGCCGAAGCTGGTGCGCAGGCTCGTGGTCTCCTCGATGCCGCACCCGCGCCGCTGGCGCTCCGCGATGCTGTCGGACTTCTCGCAGAGCAGGGCCGGCTCTTACATCTGGGGCTTCCAGCGGCCGTGGCTGCCGGAGCGTCAGCTCGTCGCCGAGGACGGGGCGTTGGTGGGCGAGCTGATCCGCGACTGGTCGGGGCCGCAGCCGCCCGACGACAAGACGGTCGACATCTACCGGCGGGCGATGACCATCCCCTCGACGGCGCACTGCTCGATCGAGCCGTACCGCTGGATGGTGCGGTCGATGGCGCGGCCGGACGGAATCCAGTTCAACCGGCGGATGAAGCGTCCGGTGCGGGTGCCGACCCTCCAGTTGCACGGGTCGCTCGATCCGGCGATGCGTACGCGCAGTACGGCCGGGTCCGCCGAGTACGTCGAAGCGCCCTACCGGTGGCGGCTGTTCGACGGTCTTGGCCATTTTCCGCAGGAGGAGGACCCCGTGGCGTTCTCCACGGAACTCATCAACTGGCTGAAGGATCCCGAGCCCGACCGCTGATCAGCGCCGTGTTCGACGGGTCGACACCCACCCTCATGAACAGTTGTACGACGAACAGCCAATTGCCTCACGCATAGGCCAATTGGCCGACGCCGGGGCGATTACCGACCATGGGCCCCGGGCAAACGTCGGGGTATGGGCTGGACGCACGACTACGGTGACGCAGCACGCAACCGCCGCTCGGCCTCTGTGCCGATCACCCACGAGAGGGGCGGCCCGGAAGATCGGGGCCATGATCTCCGACTCGGTATTCCACTGATTCTCCGCCGAAGGGCCCGTTGGGTCTCGGCACGGCTGCGGCACCCCCGCAGCTAGATCGGCGGAAGCGAGAAGGAGCCACGGAGCACGGGAGCAACGGAGGACAGAGCCGGGCCGGACCAGGATCTCCTGGCCCGGCCCGTCCTCGTTCCGGCGCCGACGTTCCAACGTGGTCGTTACGACGCGGTCGTTACGGCGCCGACGTCTCAGCCGCTAGAGCGCGCATCCCTGGCTGTCGACCTGCTGGTTGGCCGAGCGTCCCAGGTCGATGTCCTCGCGGATCTCGTCGGCCGTCAGGGCGTAGCCGGTGTCCGGGTCGTCCAGCGACCGGGCGAAGATCACGCCGTACACCTTGCCGTCGGTGGTGAGCAGCGGGCCGCCCGAATTGCCCTGCCGGACGGTCGCGAAGAGTGAGTAGACATCGCGCCGGACCTCGCCGCGCCGGTAGATGTCCGGGCCGTTGGCGTCGATACGGCCCCGGACACGGGCCGAGCGCACGTCGTACGCGCCGTTCTCCGGGAAGCCGGCGACGATCGCGCTGTCGCCGCTGCGCGCGTCCCGGTCGGTGAACTGGAGCACGGGGGCGCGCAGGTCGGGGACGTCCAGGACGGCGATGTCCCGCTCCCAGTCGTAGAGGACGACCTTCGCGTCGTACAGCCTGCCTTCGCCGCCTATCTGGACGGTGGGCTCGTCCACGCCGCCCACGACGTGCGCGTTGGTCATGACGCGGCGCTCGGCGAAGACGAAGCCGGTGCCTTCGAGGACCTTGCTGCAGCTCTGCGCCGTACCGACCACCTTGACGATGGAGCGCTGCGCGCGGGCGGCGACGGGGCTTCCGACGAGCGCCGGGTCCGGCGGGTCGACTGCGGTGATGGGCTCGTTGGCGAACGGGCTGAAGACCTGCGGGAACCCCTTCTCGGCGAGGACGGAGGAGAAGCCCGTGAACCAGGTCGCCGTCTGTCCGGGCATCACCCGCGAGACGCCGAGCAGCACCTTGGAGTTACGGACCTCCTTGCCGAGCGTCGGCAGCGAGGTCCCGGCCAGGGCGGAGCCGATCAGCCAGGCGACCAGCAGCATGGCGACGACATTGACCAGCGCGCCGCCCGTGGCGTCCACGGCGCGCGCCGGTGACCAGGTGATGTAGCGGCGGAGCTTGTTGCCGAGGTGGGTGGTGAAGGCCTGTCCCACCGAGGCGCACACGATCACGACGACGACGGCGACGACCGTGGCCGTCGTCGTGACCTCGGCCTCCTCGGTGATCTGGTCCCAGAGCACCGGGAGCAGATAGACCGCGACGAGACCGCCGCCGAGGAAGCCGATCACCGAAAGGATGCCCACGACGAAGCCCTGGCGGTAGCCCACGATCGCGAACCACACGGCGGCGAGCAGCAGCAGGATGTCCAGCACGTTCACTGTCAATAGCCTCGCTAGCCTCGCTGATTCGTCTGCCGTCGCCCCGTCGGGTGGGGGTCCGGACCTGCGGCGCAGTCACTGTCCGACGGCGTACCACCAGGCCGGCGCAGCGATTGGGCAAGCCTGTCATGAGCGCCGGTCGAGCGGGACCTCCTTCGAGCGGTCCCATGGGCGCTCCCAGCCCGAGAAGTGCAGAATGCGATCGATCACCCCGGCGGTGAAGCCCCAGACGAGCGCCGAAGCGACGGTGAAGGCGGGGCTGTTGATTCCGCTCGGGTGCGTGGCCATGACGCGGTTGGCCGGGTCCGTGAGATCCGCCACGGGCACGGCGAAGACCCGGGCCGTCTCCGCGAGATCGACGGCGCCGACCGGGGTGGGGGTGTGCCACCAGCCGAGCACCGGGGTCACGACGAACTCGCTCACCGGGATGTAGAGCTTGGGCAGCACGCCGAAGAGCTGGACGCCGGCCGGGTCGAGCCCGGTCTCCTCCTCGGCCTCCCGCAGCGCGGCGCGCAGCGGTCCGGTCGTCGCCGGATCACCGTCCTCCGCGTCGAGGGCGCCGCCGGGGAAGGATGCCTGTCCGGCGTGCGAGCGCAGGGTGCTGGCCCGCTCCATCAGCAGCAGCTCGGGGCCGCGCTCGCCCTCACCGAAGAGGATGAGCACGGCGGACTGCCGTCCGACGCCGCTCGCGGGCGGCAGGAAACGGCTCAGCTGTTCCGGCGCCACGGTCCGCATGGCGCCCACCACCGGGTCGAGCCAGTCGGGCAGGCCCTCGGCGGTGACGGGGACGTCGGTCCCCTGTGCGCCGTGGATCCGTGCGGCACGCGCTGTGCGTGCGGTCCGTGCGGCATGCGTGTCAGCCCGTGTCATCGGCACCCCCGACGTACAACGCCCGCTGTCGCCCGGATCGTTCCAGCCGCATGTGCCGCAGCCCTTCCTCTCCCGTTCGTCCCGCTCGCCGGTGTGTTCGGTGATACGGCTCCGGCCCGCCGCGCGCTCACCGCTCGGGCGCTCATTCGGCCCCGGCGGGGGTGCCGAGGGGCGGTGCGGGCTTGCCCGGGTAGTCCGGCGGCGGGGAGAGCCGCTGTCCCGGATAGCCGCCCATCTCGTACTTGAGCAGCTTCCTGGCCTTCTCCGGGTCCGTCTCGCCCTCTCCGTAGGAGGGGCAGAGGTGCGCGATCGGGCAGGCGCCGCAGGCGGGCTTGCGGGAGTGGCAGACCCGGCGTCCGTGGAAGATGATCCGGTGCGAGAGCATCGTCCACTCGCTCTTGGGGAAGATCTCGGCGATCTCCGCCTCGACCTTCTCCGGGTCCTCCTGGTCGGTCCACCTCCAGCGGCGCACGAGCCGGCCGAAGTGGGTGTCGACAGTCAGGCCGGGGACCCCGAAAGCGTTGCCCAGCACCACATTGGCCGTCTTGCGGCCGACGCCGGGCAGCGTCACGAGGTCCTTCAGCGTGCCGGGCACCTCGCCGTCGTAACGGTCACGCAGCGCCGTCGACAGCCCTATGAGGGACCTCGCCTTGGCCCGGAAGAAGCCCGTGGGACGGATGACCTGCTCCAGCTCCTCGGGCACGGCGGCGGCCATGTCCTCCGGGGTCGGATACTTCGCGAAGAGCGCGGGCGTCGTCTGATTGACGCGCAGGTCCGTCGTCTGGGCGGACAGGACCGTGGCGACGAGCAGCTCGAAGGGGTCGCGGAAGTCCAGCTCCGGGTGGGCGTACGGATAGACGTCGGCCAGCTCGCGGTTGATCCGGCGGGCGCGCCGGACCATCGCCAGGTGGGACTCCGGCTTGGCACTCTTCGGCCGCGCGGCTCTCGTGGCCTTGGCGGCGGGCCTGCTCGCGGGCTCGGTGGTCCCGGCCTTGCGCGCGGCCTTGCTCGCGGGCTGCTCGCTTGCGCCTTTTGCGGCTTTGTTCGACTTCGCGGAAGGCTGTTCGCCCACAGCGGAATTCTGCTTCGGTGACACTCTTCCAGCTCCCTTGGCCTGCCCTCTCACCGGCGAGTTGGACACCCGGCCAGCCTAGAGCCCGGCACTGACATCCGCCCCGACCCCGGCCGATCACCACCCGAATCGGCCCCCGGGGCACGGTCAGGGGCCGCTGTACGTCAAACTTGTGACTGATCGCACGTTTTCGACAACGGGTGACCGGGACGGAGACAGAGTCGCCGCCGGCCCGCGCCACCCTTGAACACGCAGCACGTCCGGCATCATGGGACCGACGGTCCCCTGAGCAGGTCGACAAGGAGAGATTTCGTGGACGATGTTCTACGACGCGCCCCGCTCTTCGCGGCGCTCGACGACGAGCAGGCCGCGGAGCTCCGCGCCTCGATGAGTGAGACGACGCTCGCCCGCGGCGACGCGCTGTTCCACGAAGGCGACCCCGGCGACCGCCTCTACGTGGTCACCGAGGGCAAGGTCAAACTGCACCGCACGTCCCCCGACGGCCGCGAGAACATGCTGGCCGTCCTCGGCCCCGGCGAACTGATCGGCGAGCTGTCGCTCTTCGACCCCGGCCCGCGCACCGCCACCGCGAGCGCCCTCACCGAGGTCAAGCTCCTCGGCCTGGGCCACGGCGACCTCCAGCCCTGGCTGAACGCCCGCCCCGAGGTGGCCACCGCACTGCTGCGCGCCGTCGCCCGGCGCCTGCGCAAGACGAACGACCAGATGTCCGACCTGGTCTTCTCCGACGTGCCGGGCCGTGTGGCCCGCGCGCTCCTCGACCTGTCGCGCCGCTTCGGCGTGCAGTCGGAGGAAGGCATTCACGTCGTGCACGACCTCACGCAGGAAGAGCTGGCCCAGCTGGTCGGCGCCTCCCGCGAGACGGTCAACAAGGCGCTCGCCGACTTCGCCCAGCGCGGCTGGCTGCGCCTGGAGGCCCGCGCGGTGATCCTGCTGGACGTCGAGCGCCTCGCGAAGCGCTCGCGCTGACCGCCGTCGGCGTCGCCGACCCATTCCGGCGTCGCCGAACCCCGTCGCGTCGTCGGCGCACACGCGCCGGACGCCGCTGTACGACTGCGTGAAGGCCGCCCCGCTCCCCGAGCCGGGCGGCCTTCCGCATGCCGCCACGAGGCCGCCGCGGCCCGCCCCAGGGGCGTCCTACAGCCCGGAGATCAGCCCGTGCTCCCGCAGATACTCCAGCTGCGCCCGCACCGAGAGCTCCGCCGCCGGCCACAGGGACCGGTCCACGCCGCTGCCTCCGTACACATGCGCCACGATCTCCGCCGCCGAGCGGTAGCCGTTCTCCACCGCCGTCTCGACCTGCGCGAGCCGGCTCGCGCGGTGCGCGAGGTAGTACTCGACCGCGCCCTGGGCGTCCTCCAGTACGGGCCCGTGCCCCGGCAGCACCGTGTGGACGCCGTCGTCGACGGTCAGTGAGCGCAGCCGCCGCAGCGAGTCGACGTAGTCGCCGAGCCTGCCGTCCGGGTGGGCCACCATCGTCGTACCGCGGCCGAGGATGGTGTCGCCCGTCAGCACCGCGCGGTCGGCCGGCAGATGGAAGCAGAGCGAGTCGGAGGTGTGCCCGGGGGTGGCCACGACGCGCAGCTCAAGGCCGCCCTCGGTGACGACGTCACCGGCCGCCAGTCCCTCGTCGCCGAGGCGCAGCGCCGGATCCAGGGCCCGTACGGACGTACGCGTCAGCTCGGCGAAGCGCGACGCGCCCTCCGCGTGGTCCGGGTGGCCGTGGGTGAGGAGGGTCAGCGCGACGCGCTTGCCCGCCCGCTCCGCGGCGGCGACGACCGCCCGCAGATGCCCCTCGTCGAGCGGGCCGGGATCGATCACGACCGCGAGCGCGGAGTCCGGCTCGGAGAGGATCCAGGTGTTCGTGCCGTCGAGGGTCATCGCCGACGCGTTGGGCGCCAGCACGTTGACCGCGCGGGCCGTCGCGGCGCCCGAGAGGACGGCTCCGCGCGGCTGTCCCGGCAGGGCCGCGGCGTCCGTCATCGGTCCCCACCACCCAGCGGCAGGCCCAGGGGCACGCGTTTGGTGAACTCCTCCTGGCCCGGCCAGCTGAGCACCACCTCGTCGCCCTCCACCCTCGGCCTGGCCAGCACCGGCGCGAGATCCCGCCCGGCGGCGGCTGCCAGCGCCTCGGCCACGGAGCCGTACGGCTGGAGCTGGCGCAGGGTCGCCACGGTGGGAGGCATCATCAGCAGCTCGCCCTCGTCGTATCCCAGCGCCGCGTCGGCGGGCCGGATCCACACCGTGCGGTCGGCCTCCGTGGAAGCGTTGCGCGTACGCTGCCCGGCCGGCAGCGCGGCCACGAAGAACCAGGTGTCGTACCGCTTGGGCTCGAACTCGGGGGTGATCCACCGGGTCCACGCCGCCAGCAGATCACTGCGCAGGGTCAGCCCGCGCCGGTCCAGGAAGTCCGCGAAGGACAGCTCGCGGTCGACGAGAGCGGCCCGGTCGGCCTCCCAGTCGTCGCCCGTGGTGTCGCCGACGAGGGTCTCGGCCGTCTCACCGGCCAGCAGGACCCCGGCCTCCTCGTACGTCTCGCGCACCGCCGCGCAGACGACGGCCTGCGCGGACGCGGCGTCCACGCCGAGCCGCCGCGCCCACACGTCACGCCCCGGCCCCGCCCAGCGGACGAGCCGGTCGTCGTCGCGCGGGTCGACGCCACCGCCCGGATAGGCGTACGCACCTCCGGCGAAGGCCATGGAGGTGCGGCGGCGCAGCATATGTACGGAGGGTCCGGAGGATCCGTCGACGGCATCGCGCAGCAGCATCACGGTCGCGGCCCGCCGTGCGGGGGCGACACTCAGCTCGCCCCGGGCGAGCGCGCGGATGCGGCCGGACCACTCGGGCGGGAACCACTGACCATTGGACATGCCGGGATGCTACGGGCTTCCCCGGCGATGTTCGAGAGTCACTTCCCGGGGCCGGTGACCCCGGGGCAGCTCGAAGCCGGCCCAGGGGCGACACGGCGGGACCACGCGGGCGGACGGTCAGTCCGCGACGAGCTCCACCTGGATCTCGATCTCGACGGGGGCGTCCAGCGGCAGGACGGCGACGCCCACCGCGCTGCGCGCGTGCACGCCCTTGTCGCCGAAGACCTGCCCGAACAGCTCGCTCGCCCCGTTGAGGACGGCGGGCTGGCCGGTGAAGTCCGACGCGGAGGCGACGAATCCCACGACCTTCACCACGCGCGCGACGCGGTCCAGGTCGCCGATGACGGACTTCACCGCGGCCAGCGCGTTGAGCGCGCAGACGCGGGCGAGGTCCTTGGCCTCCTCGGGCGTCACCTCGGCGCCGACCTTGCCGGTCACCGGAAGCTTGCCCTCCACCATCGGGAGCTGCCCGGCGGTGTAGACGTACGCGCCGGACCGCACGGCCGGTTGATACGCCGCCAGAGGCGGTACGACCTGCGGAACCGTCAGCCCCAGTTCGGCGAGAGCCGCCTCGACCACGCCGCTCACGCGGACCTCTCGCGCTTCAGATAGGCCACCAGCTGCTCGGGGTTGTTCGGACCCGGAATGACCTGGACGAGCTCCCAGCCGTCCTCGCCCCAGGTGTCCAGAATCTGCTTCGTCGCGTGCACGAGAAGAGGCACCGTCGCGTATTCCCACTTCGTCATGGGCCGACTGTATCCGCACCGCGCGACAAGCCCGTACGGAGCCTGCGGAGGATCTCGAACAGAGCCCGTGGACCACCTCGTGCGTAGCCCGCGGCCCGACTGGTTAGGCTCGAATGTGTGAGCAGGCTCCAGGTCGTCAGCGGCAAGGGCGGCACCGGTAAGACCACGGTCGCCGCGGCCCTCGCGCTCGCCCTCGCGACGGAGGGCAAGCGCACCCTCCTTGTGGAGGTCGAGGGCAGACAGGGCATCGCACAGCTCTTCGAAACGGAGGCGCTTCCTTACGAGGAACGGAAGATCGCCGTCGCCCCGGGCGGTGGCGAGGTGCACGCGCTGGCCATCGACGCCGAGCGCGCTCTTCTCGACTACCTCCAGATGTTCTACAAGCTCGGCAGCGCGGGCCGCGCCCTGAAGAAGCTCGGCGCCATCGACTTCGCCACCACCATCGCGCCGGGCGTGCGGGACGTCCTGCTGACCGGCAAGGCGTGCGAGGCCGTACGCCGGCGGGACAAACAGGGCCGGTTCACCTACGACTACGTGGTGATGGACGCCCCGCCCACCGGCCGCATCACACGCTTCCTGAACGTGAACGACGAGGTGGCCGGACTCGCCAAGATAGGGCCGATATACAACCAGGCGCAGGCGGTCATGCGGGTGCTCAAGTCGCCCGGCACCGCCGTACACCTGGTGACCCTTCTTGAGGAGATGCCGGTCCAGGAGACCGCCGACGGCATCGGCGAGCTGCGCGGTGCCGAACTGCCCGTCGGCAAGGTGATCGTGAACATGGTGCGCCCGCACCTCCTCGACGAGGCCGCGGTCAACGGTGTGGCGGGCGACCGCCGTAAGGAGGTCACCAAGGCGCTCGCGGCGGCCGGGGTGAGCGCGCCCACGAAGCTCGTGGGGCCGCTCCTGGAGCAGGCCGCGGAGCACGCCCAGCGGGTGGAGCTGGAGCGCGAGCAGCGAGCCGTCCTGGCGAAGCTCGGGCTGCCTACGTACGAACTCCCCCTGATCGGTGAGGGCATGGACCTCGCCGGTCTGTACCGCCTGGCGGGGGAGCTACGGAATCTTGGGGAGGCCTGATGACTCTGGACCCGGCGGCGGCCCCGCTCGAAGTCGATCCGCTGCTCGACGACCCGGAGACCCGCATCATCGTGTGCTGCGGCTCCGGCGGCGTCGGCAAGACGACGACGGCGGCGGCTCTCGGCGTACGGGCGGCGGAGCGGGGCCGCAAGGTGGTCGTGCTGACCATCGACCCGGCCCGCCGGCTCGCCCAGTCCATGGGCATCGACTCGCTCGACAACACCCCCCGGCAGGTCAAGGGCATCGAGGGCCCCGGTGAACTGCACGCGATGATGCTCGACATGAAGCGCACCTTCGACGAGATCGTCGAGGCGCACGCGGATCCGGACCGGGCCCGCGCCATCCTGGAGAACCCCTTCTACCAGTCCCTGTCGGCCGGTTTCGCGGGCACGCAGGAGTACATGGCGATGGAGAAGCTGGGGCAGTTGCGGGCCCGCGAGGAGTGGGACCTCATCGTCGTCGACACCCCGCCGTCGCGCTCCGCGCTGGACTTTCTGGACGCGCCGAAGCGGCTGGGCTCGTTCCTGGACGGCAAGTTCATCCGGCTGCTGATGGCCCCGGCGAAGATGGGCGGCCGGGCCGGGATGAAGTTCCTGAACGTCGGCATGTCGATGATGACCGGCACCCTCGGGAAGCTGCTCGGCGGCCAATTCCTGCGCGACGTACAGACGTTCGTCGCGGCCATGGACACGATGTTCGGCGGTTTCCGTACGCGCGCGGACGCGACGTACCGACTGCTCCAGGCGCCCGGCACGGCGTTCCTCGTGGTCGCGGCGCCGGAGCGGGACGCGCTGCGCGAGGCGGCGTACTTCGTGGAGCGGCTGGCCGCCGAGGGGATGCCGCTCGCGGGTCTCGTCCTCAACCGCGTGCACGGCAGCGGCGCTTCCCGGCTGTCGGCCGAGCGGGCGCGGGCCGCCGCGGAAAATCTTGAAGAGGGTCGCATTGTGGATCAGAGCCACGGGAAGAATGGTGTTCGTGAGGCCGCCGCCCCCGCGGGCTCCTCTCCCGACGCCCCCGAGGCACCCCACACGTCCGAGCCGCACAAGGAATCGCCCCGCGGCGAATCGTCCCGATCCCCGCAGTCCACGTCGCAGTCCACTTCCCGGCAACTCCCGCACCAGGAAACGGAATCACAGACGCCCGGACAGCCGTCGGTGAATCAGCTGACGGCCGGTCTGCTGCGCCTGCACGCCGAGCGCATGCAGGTGCTCAAGCGTGAGCAGCGCACCCGCGACCGCTTCACCGCGCTCCACCCCGAGGTGCCGGTGGCCGAGGTGGCGGCGCTGCCCGGCGATGTCCACGACCTCACCGGGCTCCGGACCATCGGCGACCGCCTCGGGGGCGGGAGCGCGGCGACCGGAGCCGCGTAACCGGTGCCGCGGCCCGGGTCGCGTAACCGACTGCGGCCGGCCTCGACCGACCGCGACCCGTCAGGCCGACGGGCCGTGCGGGCCTGCTGCTCGTCACACGCCGCCGGCTGGTCACCGCCGGCTGCTCGATGCCGTACTGCGGCCTACCCCACCGCCGCCCACGAGTCGTCGATGACGTCGGCGTAGTGGCGTGTGCCATACGTCTCGTCGTCGTCCTCAAGGCCGGCGGGCAGAATGCCCGCGCTGCGCTCGTACTCGGTGCGTGCGGTTTCGAGCAGCCGTCGCCAAGAGGTGACAGTGGGGCGCCTGCGCAGCAATGCGCGTCGCTCCCGCTCGGTCATTCCGCCCCACACGCCGAATTCGACGCGGTTGTCCAGCGCGTCGGCCAGGCACTCCGTCCGCACCGGGCATCCGGTGCACACCGCCTTGGCCCTGTTCTGCGCTGCGCCCTGTACGAACAATTCATCCGGATCGGTAGTGCGGCATGCTGCCTGCGCACTCCAGTCGGTTACCCAGCCCATCCCGGCGCCGTCCTCTCCCGAATCGAGGCTCCCCCACGGCGGAAGCGGCATATTCACCGCTGCCAGTTGAGGACGTTACGGAAGGTGGGCACAGCGCAACAGCCCCTTCGGGCCCAATCTTGGATGGCCCGAACGGACTATGCGTACGCGGCAGATCACCCAGGGGAGTGACCCAGGGACATGCGCGACGAACCCGACAAGTCGGGATGATTCTATTGAGTCACAACGGGCTTCGAATGACGTAAAGGGCGAAATCGGGCGGCACTTGGGAGCGCACTTCCGACGTTTCGCGGTGAGCCAGATGTTCACGTCGAGGACTTGATACGAAACCGCAATGCTGTGACAGTTGAGTGCAGCTTAGGCCAGAGCCTTTATGTGTGTCCGGCGAATGACAACGTAGGCTGCGGCCATGCCAAAAAAGCGCTCGGGCGGCGGTCTGACCGGGACCCAGCAGGCCGCCAAGTTCGTCGGTGTCAGTGTGCTCGCGGGAGCCGTACTGGCGGGAATCGCCTTGCCCGCCTTCGGAGTTCTGGGCCTCGCGGCCAAGGGGACGGTCGAGGGATTCGACGAGATCCCGGCCAATCTCAAGACGCCGCCGCTCAGCCAGCGCACCACGATCCTCGACAAGGACGGCGGCCCCATCGCCACCGTCTACTCGCGCGACCGCACCGTGGTCCCGCTCACCGACATCTCGCCGTACATGCAGAAGGCGATCGTCGCGATCGAGGACTCGCGCTTCTACGAGCACGGGGCGGTCGACCTCAAGGGCGTTCTGCGCGCGGCCAATCGCAACGCGCAGTCGGGCGGGGTCTCCCAGGGCGCGTCGACCCTCACCCAGCAGTACGTGAAGAACGTCTTCGTCGAGGAGGCCGGCGACGACCCCGACAAGGTCGCCCAGGCCACACAGCAGACCATCGGCCGCAAGATCCGCGAGCTCAAGTTCGCGATCCAGGTCGAGGAGGAGCTGGGCAAGAAGAAGATCCTTGAGAACTACTTGAACATCACCTTCTTCGGTCAGCAGGCGTACGGCATCGAGGCCGCCTCGCACCGCTACTTCTCCAAGTCGGC
The DNA here is from genome assembly GCF_040560175.1 of Streptomyces panacea. Taxonomy (NCBI): domain Bacteria; kingdom Bacillati; phylum Actinomycetota; class Actinomycetes; order Kitasatosporales; family Streptomycetaceae; genus Streptomyces; species Streptomyces panacea. The sequence goes on along the minus strand of NZ_JARJHW010000042.1, from coordinate 18,238 downwards.
GAAGAACCTGAAGCTGGAGGAGGCGGCGCTGCTGGCGGGCATCGTCCAGTCGCCGAGCCGGTACGACCCGGTGAACGACACGGAGGAGGCGACCAAGCGTCGTAACACCGTGATCCAGCGCATGGCCGACGTGAAGGACATCTCGCAGGCCGAGGCCGACAAGGCGAAGAGCGCCGAGATCAATCTGAAGGTGAGCCGCCCCAAGAACGGCTGCATCACGGCGGTCAAGGGCGCGGGCTTCTTCTGCGACTACGTACGGAAGGTGTTCCTCACCGACCCCTCCTTCGGCAAGACGCAGGAGGACCGGGCCAAGGTCTGGAACCAGGGCGGTCTGACCGTACGGACGACGCTCGACCCGCAGGCCCAGGACTCGGCACAGGAGTCGATCAAGAAGCACGTCTACAAGACGGACCAGGTCGCCACCGCCCTGTCGATCGTCGAGCCGGGTTCCGGCAAGATCCTGGCGATGGGGCAGTCGCGGCCGTACGGCGGCGGCAAGAACGAGACGTACATGAATCTGTCGGTCGACGAGGCCATGGGCGGCGGCGCCGGCTACCAGCCGGGCTCGACCTTCAAGCCCATCGTCGCGGCGGCGGCCCTGGAGCAGGGCATCCAGCCGACCCAGTCGTACCCCTCGCCGTACCAGATGGACTACCCGAGCCCGGTGCAGACCTGCAAGGGTCCGTGGACCGACCAGGGCGTCCCGGTCGAGAACGAGAACGAGACCGAGGTCGGTCCGTACGGGATGAAGGAAGCGACCGCCAAGTCGGTCAACACGTACTACGTACAGCTCATCAGCCAGATCGGCGTCTGCCCGGTGACCGAGCTGGCCCGGAAGATGGGTATCGAGCGGGCCAACGGCAAGCCGATCCAGCAGGTGCCGTCGATCACGCTGGGCACGCAGGAGATGTCGCCGCTGACCATGGCCTCCGGGTACGCGACGTTCGCCAACCGCGGCACGTACTGCACCCCGATCGCCATCTCCTCGATCACCGGTCCCAACGGCAAGGAGATGGACGTCCCGAAGACGACCTGCTCGCGGGCGATGTCGGAGAAGACGGCCGACACCATCAACACCCTGCTGGAGGGCGTGGTCGAGGACGGTACGGGCCAGGAGGCCGGCCTCGGCAGCAGGCCGAGCGCGGGCAAGACCGGTACGACCGACTTCCGGCTCGCCGCGTGGTTCGTGGGCTACACGCCGAACATGGCGGGCGCGGTGTGGGTCGGCGACCCGGCGCACAAGAAGAAGATGGTGGACATCACCATCGGCGGCCAGTACCACGACAAGGTCTTCGGTGGCGCCGTGCCCGGACCGATCTGGCGCGACGCGATGGGCGGTGCGCTGGACGGCAAGGAAGCGCCCGGGTTCAACACCGTCAACATCCCGAATCCGGAGAAGGACAAGGACAAGGGTCGTGATCGCGACCGGCCGGGAGACAACGGCGGGAACGACAACGGTGGCCGCGACAACGGCGGGAACGGCAACGGCGACAACGGTGGGAACGGCGGCGAAGGGGACGGGAACGGCGACGGGAACAACGGCGACCAGGACCCGGGGCAGGGTACGGGGCAGCCGGGTGACCCGGGCGGGGGCGACAACGGGGGCATCACGTTCCCGAACTTCCCGTAGCCCCTTCCCGTAGTCGTAGAACAGAAGAAGAGGGGCTCCCGTCGAATCATCGACGGGAGCCCCTCTTCTCTGCGTACGGGACGTACCGGGCGTCAGCCGGCCGCGAGACTCCGCTTGACGGCGGCGGCGACGCGACCGCCGTCGGCACGGCCCGCGACCTTCGGACCGACGATCTTCATGACGGCGCCCATCGCGCGCGGCCCCTCGGCGCCGGCGGCCTTCGCCTCGCCCACGGCCTGCGCCACGATCGCGCCGAGCTCGTCCTCGGTCAGCTGCTGCGGCAGATACGCGTCGAGCAGCACACCCTCCGCCTTCTCCCGCTCGGCCTGCTCGGCCCGCCCGCCCTGCGCGAAGGCCTCGGCCGCCTCGCGGCGCTTCTTGGCCTCCTTGGCGATCACCTTCTGCACCTCGTCGTCGGAGAGCTCACGCGCCGACTTGCCGGAGACCTCTTCCTTCGAGATCGCGGCGAGGGTCAGCCGGAGGGTGGCGGAGCGCAGCTCGTCGCGTGCCCTGATCGAGGCGATGAGGTCGTCGTGCAGCTTGGACTTGAGCGAGGTCATGTGGACAGTGTGTCAGGTACGGCCCACGGCCCGCCGTTCAGTTTTCCGGGGCCTCCGGGGTGTGCCCGGGAGGGCGGCCCGAGTCTGCGACGATGACACCATGCGCGCACGCTACGGAATCCCCCTGAAAGTCACCGCAGGAATCGCGGCCGTCGGCGCGGCCGGCATCGCCTACGCCGCCGGTTTCGAGGCCCGCTCCTTCCGACTGCGACGGGTCTCCGTACCCGTACTTCCGGAGGGCATGCGCCCGTTGCGCGTCCTCCAGGTCTCGGACATCCACATGGTCTGCGGCCAGCGCAAGAAGCAGCGCTGGCTCCGCTCACTGGCCGGCCTGCGCCCCGACTTCGTGGTGAACACCGGCGACAACCTCTCCGACCCGGAGGGCGTACCGGAGGTGCTCGACGCGCTGGGCCCGCTGATGGAGTTCCCGGGCGTCTACGTCTTCGGCTCCAACGACTACTACGGCCCCGCGCTGCGTAACCCGGCGCGCTACATCTTCGAGAAGGCCCAGGGCAAGCACGGTCTGAACGGCAACGCGCCGGCCGTCAACGTCGTCCACAACCCGTGGGAGCCGATGCGCGACGCCTTCGACGAGGCGGGCTGGGTGGGTCTCACCAACGCCCGCGGGCGGCTCAAGATCGACGGCCACGAGATCGCCTTCACGGGCGTCGACGACCCGCACATCAAGCGCGACCGCTACGCGGAGGTGGCGGGCGGCCCGGAGCAGGACGCGGACCTGTCGATCGGCGTGGTGCACGCGCCGTACCTCCGCATGCTCCAGGCGTTCACGTCGGACGGCTATCCCCTGATCCTGGGCGGCCACACCCACGGCGGCCAGCTGCGCATCCCCTTCTACGGAGCCGTGGTCACCAACTGCGACCTGGACACGGCCCGGGCGCGGGGCCTCTCCACGTACGACGCCGGGGGCCACACCTCGTACCTCCACGTCTCGGCGGGCTGCGGCACGAACCGCTACACCCCGGTCCGCTTCGCCTGCCCCCCGGAGGCCACGCTCCTGACCCTCACCCCCCGCCCCTGAGCCCCGCCACCCGGGCCTGGGGCCCCGCTGCGCGGCACAAAACCGGATTTCGCCTGCGGGCGCCGGTGGGCTAAAGTAATCGATGTCGCAGCGACACGGGCGACATCGGGGTGTAGCGCAGCTTGGCAGCGCGCTTCGTTCGGGACGAAGAGGTCGTGGGTTCAAATCCCGCCACCCCGACAGCCAAAACATGAGGTCAGGTTCTACATCGACAGTAGAGATGTAGAACCTGACCTCTTTGCGTGTCTAACTGCGTGACTGCCGTTCCCGATCTGCTTGAAGATTGCCGTACATGATCACAGCACCGGTCTGGATCACCGGCCGGATCTGCTTGCGGTGGACCTCCTCCGTCACGGCGGTACCGGAGTGCCCGACGAGCCGGGAGATCTCTTCCAGGGGCACACCCCGGTCAGAGAGCAGCGACACGAAGCTGTGGCGGAGCTCCCGAGGGGCCACTCGTCGGCGTTGACGTCCTCGGCGTCCTTGAGCGCCTGGCGGAAGGCTTGCCGAACGTTCGCGGCGTCGAGCGGCTTGCCCACGGTTGACGAGAAGACGAGCGCTTGTTCCTGCGCCGCGCCGACCTCCGCCAGCCGCGCGGCGCAGGGCAGGGCAGGGCAGCAGCGTCCGATCGACGGACAGCAGTGGTGCGAGGGGCCGGTGGATCTCGTTGAACGCGTAAGCGAGCGGATGGCCCGCCATTCTTTAGCCGTTGTGCCGTTAAGTCGACGCTCCCGTCACGATGCCCAGCAGCGCGAACACGAAGAATGCCGTGCCCCAGACCAGTGCGTGCCGTATGCAACGGTATTTGGTCCAGACGATCTGGGACACGGTCGCCAGTTGGCTCAGGTCTCGGGACACGAGGTCGGTGCGGCGGACTATTCGCTCCAATTGGGCGACCGAGGTCGCGAGCCTCGCGTCGCCGAAGTAGTGGGTGCGGGAGAAGCGGGCCTTTCCCAACCGTGGGGTAACGGCCAGACCCAGCAGGACGAGTGCCGGTACGCAAGCGGCGCAGCCCGCCCAGAGGAGGAGCTGCGGGACGACGGCGTACTGCCGTGGGGCGATAACGCCCGTGCCGATCGTGCCGAGCAGTGCGGTCAGGGCCCCGCCCAGGGACGCCAGCATGAGGCCGGCCTTGTTGTCCGCCTTGATGAGCTCCTCACGGGCCTCGGACAGCAGAACCCTGGCGAGTTCCGCGCCGCGGTCGGCTGCGGTGTCGGTATCCGGGTTTCTGCCAGCGTCGTCTCCGGGAGTGGTCATGCTTCCCCTCCGTTCCGTCGGTGCCAGACGGCCGCCCCCGGCGTTGGGGGCGGCCGTGGTGCTGTTTTCCTGGGAAGAAGTCAGGTACTTCAGACCTTCGACGAGCGGCGGATCTCGTCCTCCAGCGAGTTCACCGCCTGCCGGACCCTGATGTTCATCGCCGCTGTGTGTTCCCGGAACGCCGCCTCCGACGATGCGCGGTGACGCCGGACCTCCTGTTCGATCGCGTCTTGGGCGATCTCGAGGTTCGCTATGGCCCGACGCTCGGAGATCCGGACCTCCTCGTCGTGGATCTTGACCGCGCTGTTGCTCGCGCTGGTGAGCATCCGGTCGTACGCAGACTCGCCGCTCAGGTACTTCACCAGCACGGGGAGTACGTCAAGGAGGACGAACAGCAGGCGGACCAGCCAGATGCCTACGAACAGCACCGGGTTTCCGGTCGCGAGTTGATCAAGCGCCCGCATCCGTTCCAGGACACCGATCTCGTTCTGCTTGGCTCGCTCCTCGTCCAGCCGCCGCTCGATGCCGTCGGCCCGGGCCTTGAGGAAGGCGCCGCGTGACACGGTCTGCTCGGCCTCGATCTTCGAGATGTGGCTGTTCATGCGGGCCAGTCGCCGCTCGTTCTCTTCGGTGCGGTGGGTCGTCCGGTAGTCCTGTGCCTTGTCGCGCAGGCGCAGACACTCGGACGTCCGCTGAAGAAGACCGGTGGCGGCTATGCGGATCAGCCGGCGGCACTCGTCCCGTACCTCGGAGTCGATGGTCTCCAGCCTGGTGGTGTCCCGGTCCACCCGCTTCTGCAGGGCGGCGGCGTCCGAGCGCACCGCGCTCAGTTCCTCGGCCCGTTCGCCGGGCGTCTTACCGAAGGAGAGGACGTACCTCCTGTCGCAGCCTCCCGGGGTGGTGGTCTGCGTCGTGGACGGTACGGGGTTGCAGCGGACCAGGTTGGTGCGCAACTGATCGAGTGCGTCGGTACGTTCGTCGGCGACGTGTTCTTCGATGGCCGTCTGGAAGATGCGCAGCACCAAGGGCTCGGCGATCACCATGCCGAGCATCAGTGCGATCAGCAGGCGTGTGAGGAGAGGGCCGACCTGTCGCCGCGTGTTCGGCTGTGGAGTGACCAGCCAGCGATCGAGGTTGAGCACGAACAGCATCCAGATCACCGTCGGCACAAGGGCCACCAGGGAGACCCTGCCGAGCGCCTCGCTCGCGAAGTTCCACATGGAGAACGCCGCGATGACGGAGGTGCCGAGCACCACCCCGCCGAGGGCCGTGTACTTGCTCCGCTCGTACCTGACCCTGCCCAGCAGTTCCTCGTCGACGCCGGTCAGGGCACGCAGCCGTCGTGCGCCGTCGAAGTCGAAGGGACGGCGGGTAGTACGGGCGGGGGAGCCGTCACCGGTGGTGCCGGCAGCACGCCCACCCTCCGTAGTACGGGCGGTGGCCCGGCCGTTACCGGTACGCACAGCTGTGCCATCGCGAGTGCTGTGGTCATCCACCGCGCCGGGGGCTGTCAGGTGGTGTGTCAGGAAGTCATTCAACGAGATCGTCCTCGTCCTTGACGAAACCACCCTGTGGGTCGCGCGAGCCGTTCCGGCCCGTTTCCGTGCGATCGGGGCGCGCCGATCCCGACTCGACCATGCGGGTGGCGCCGGCGGCGGTTCCGACGCCGGGCGCGGCCTGGCCACCAGTCTCCCGCAGAACCTGTTCCAGAACCTGTTGGTAGTCGACGTAGTCGCTGCCACCCATCTGCCGCAGCAGTGTCAGCACCATGTCGCGGCGCATCTGCGCCTCCGCCGTCTCCCGCGCCTGCGTGTGCGCCCGGCCCGACGCCTCGGCCTCGTGACTGCGAGCCGAATCCTTATCGGTGGTCCGATGGATACGGGACGCCGCTTCGGTGACGTCGATCTCCTTCCGGGCGATGCCGAAGGCGTCCACGTGATCGGATCCCTGGGAGAGCAGTTCCGCGATCCGGAGTGCGTCCTGGGTCTCGAAGTCGCGCTGCCCTCGCTGGAGTTCCCAGGAGCGCCGCTCGTCGCGCAGCTTCTGCTCCCAGTTCCGCAGGTCGTCCGACGCGTGGACCTCGGCACTGACGAACTCCACGCTCATACCCGCGACCCGCGGCGGCACGATCGCGCTGTAGGCGGTCATGCGGTGGCTGACCTCGGTCCGTACCGCGTTGACCTCCTCCACACGGTGCCCGGCGCTCACTCTTGGCAGGTCGCCGTCACCCATCAGGTAGGCACGCAACGGGACGGTGACGTCGATGACGCCCTGCCGGGCGATGACAGTCGGGTCGGTCACCTGGCAGGTGAAGGAAGCCCGCACCGTGAAGTTGTCGGCCTCGCTCACCGACGGGAGTGTGCGCTCCACCTCTACGAGGCGTGCCCGGGTGTCGACCAGGCTGACCGAGGAGCCGTCGAGCACGTCGGGGTGGGACGGGTCGAACACCATGCCTTCGGGGAACGGGCGGTAGTTCCCGCCGACCCTGAAGACGTAGACCGCGCCGGTCGGCAACGGCGGCACGTCGTCGCGTCGGCGACGCCGAGACCACCAGGTGCCCTGGACCGTGGCCAGGATGTGCTCGGCGATGACCGGGTAGTTCACTTGCTTCGGCCTCCTTGGACAGAAGTGAAGGGAGGGGTGGGTATGAGGGGCGCGGCGGAACGCCGGGAGTCCACCGGCGGTAGGCCGCGCAGTGATCCGAGGAGCACCTGCGCCAGTTGGCGGGCACCGGGGATCGCGTAGTCGGGGTGCTTCAGGGCGATGGACAGATGGCGGCACAGCGCGGCCCATTGACGCCGGCTCATGGCGTTGCGCATGGCCTCGCCGAGTTCGTGTACGGCGCCGGTGACGGACGGGTCGTCCCGCAGCTGCACCAGCGTCCGGCACAGGGCGCTGACGGCCCGGCTCCGGTTGCCGCTGTGCAGGACGTCCGCCCAAAGGGACCCGAGATGGCGGGCGCTGTCCGGGACAGTACGCAGGAGTGCCGCAGTGACGGGGTCTGATGTCTCCAGCCGAGCGGCCTCCAGGAGCTGAACAGCGGTCCGCAGCGCGATCGAGCGCTCCCGAGACCCCGGCGCCGCCTTGGCGATCACGGTCCGTACGTACCGGAGGATGAACAGCGCGCTTTCCGGGTCCTGTTCGGCGGTCTGCAGCAACAGGACCAGCGAACGGTGCGCCGAGAACGCGATGCGCTCGCCGCGCTGCGTCAGGAACCAGAGCCAGTTGAGTGCCTCCAGGCGATAGAGGTAGCCAAGGCGGCCCGTCAGCGCCATGGCCGCCGTCACGGCTCGGCCGGGCCCGTTGTTGTCCGTCCAGCTCAGGGCTATATGCAGGGCCTGCGGCGCGAGATGCTCGACGTCGCACATGAACTGCAGTGTCAGCGCGGCGGTCACCCGCTGGCTGGTAACCCCCTCGGACCACACCTTCAACATGTTCTCGTCCACCTCAACGAGCGCGTGCCGGGCCAGGAGCGCGACACCGCGGGCCACCTCCGTACGGGTGTCCAGGTCGCCCAGCAGGGCCAGTTCGCCCAGCCATTGGCGCAGCGGGTACCAGAGCTCGTAGCCGTACAGGTCGTACAGCTGCGCCATGACGAACTCGCGGATACGGGGCTCGGCGAAGACCAAGCGGCGCTCGCTGCGCCCGGCGTTCCGGCCCGGTTCGGGTCGGTGCTCGATCGTCACGAGCGCCGCCGCCCACTCCTTCCACCGGGCCCGGGACTGCTGAGCCACCGCACCGAGCACCGCCGTCCTGGGCTCGTCGTCAAGCTCCGCGACTGGCGTCCCGCCGCTCTGCTCCCAATTGCGCACGTGGGCGGCGAGAGCGGCGCATTCCTTCTCGAGCGTCCGTTCCGGGATGCCCTCCAGAAAGGCCAGGGCCGCGAGGGGGACCAGAAATTCCGCGGACGGCTTCTCGCTGAACAACTCCTGGACCAGTTCCTGGCATCGGTCCCCGAGGGCTGCCAGAGCCTTCTCCGCGCCCTCCTGAGACAGGACCATGGCAGCGGCGACGACGTCCGCGGGCCTCCGCTGTTCGCCGACCCGCTCACGTAGCTCCTGTTCGGTGTCCGGCGCGAGAGCGGTGTGCGGCAGCAACTCCATGCAGCGTTCGAACAGTTCGACGGGGTCCGGTGCCCGCCACGTCACACAGTGGTCCCGCAGCGCCAGCCGCCGACTGGTTGTGACGCCCGCCGTGATCACCAGGAACGACCCCTTGCGGCGCAGTTCCTCGCTCAGCCGCCCGATCGAGTAGGCCTGCACGGCCTCGACATTCAGCTCGCCGACGTAGTCGAGGATGACGTACCCCTGCCCCGGCTTGAGGTCCCGTGACGCGGCCAGCTCGGCGAGGGCGTTGGCGGGCGACAGGCTACGCAGCCTGGCCTCCTCGCCCAAGATCTCCCTGAGCAGGGCGAGGGAACCTGCGCCCCGACCGCAGTTGTCCTGACCGGTCAGCACTACGAGAGCGTTCTCGCGCAGTTTGCCGAGCGCCTCGTCGAAACAGGGCTGCGGCGGGACGTAGAACCGCAGGGCGCGGTGTGTCTCCTCGGGCTCGATGGTGCCGGGGGCGAGGCCGGGGGACGATACGGCGCCGAACCCGAACGCCGCTCCGGAGGCGTCGACGACGCCGTGGAAGTTGTTGTTGACGAGCTGGTGGACTCGGCGGAGATCGTCGTAGCCCCGGTCGTCCTCCTCGCGTTCGTCCGACTCCTGACGCCGCTCAGGAGCCACATCCGGTCCGGCATCCGGTCCGAGGGCGTCCTGACCAGCTTCCGGCGCATCACCGATGTCGTCCGGTGCGGGCGGCGCGATGTCCTCGTCAGGAGCGGGTACGGGAGGTACGGCCGACCCGTCGGCCGGGTCCGGTTCGTCAGCCACTGGCGCTCCCGAAGCCGAAGACCGCGCCCCGGGCGTCCATGGAACCGGCGATATTGTTGACGTTGATCTTGTCTGCCCGGTACTCATTGCTGATCCCCGTACCGCCGGCTCCGCCCGCGGCGGCGGGTCCGGTCCGGACGGCCGCGGGCTCTCCCGACGCCTGCTCCGCGGAACCTCCCGTCTCCACGCTCCTGGGCGTGCGCGAGGCAGCGGCCGATACACCGAGCGTGGGCACGCGCAGCCAGGCCGTCGCCTCATACTCCTTGACCCGAACGGTGACACGGCTGAAGTCCTCGGGTGCCAGAGTCGTGTGACGGCCCGCCACCGTGGACCGGAAGACATCGTCGGACAACAGCAGCACCAAGTCGGCCTCGGGGTGCGATGCCAGGGCGTCGTAGAGGGGATCCGCGTTCAGCAGGCGCGCCGTGGCCACTACGGCTGTGCCGGCGAAGCCGTTGTCGGCCAGCTCCACCAATCCCTGGTGAATGACGGCGCGCAGCCGCATGCGGGCCTCGGGAACCCGCTGCGCGTTGTACTCGCGCAGCTCGGCAACAAGATGGCGGACGTAGTCGTCGACCAGACGCGGTTCCTTGCCGTCGACGGGGCGCACCGCCAACTGCTCGTCGCCTTTGCGCTGGATCTGCCACTGCGCGCGGTCCAGGCCGGCACCCCTGGCAGCGCGGTCGAGAAGCCGCGGCAGGTCGTGCTGGATTTCGGACTGCCTACGGTCGTTGTTGCTTCCGTAGGACTGTGCATCCACGGCTATGCAGGTGCAGGGATAGAAGTCAGGCCACGCAGCCACCCGATCATTTCCTCTCTGGGCAGGCGATGGGCAGAAAATGCCCACGAAGTGCTGCCCGAGAGGCTAGGAGAGAGTGAGCGAAGTGATCCCGTATCAGTACGGGTTGTCAGCCACGACTTTGGCGAATTCGAGCAACTTCGGAACATCACAGATGGTTATGTTTCGGTAACTGCGTTCCACCAGTCCCTGAGCTGTCAGCACGGCCAGGCTCTTTTCGGCCGTGTTGAGCTTCAGGCCGGCCAGCGAAGCGAGTTCTTTCTGCGTCAGCGTCACACCGAGATCGCACCGCTTGCCGCCGCTGTCCGGCTCGGGCTGGGCGTATGCCTGGCACAACTCGGCAAGAACCCTCGCCAGCCGAGTCAGCGAGTCGTACGCCTGGAAGTCGATCCGACGCTGGTTGGCCCAGCGCAGCCGGGCGCACAACATATGAAGGACGGCCCGCATGGCGTCCGGGTGGCGGGAGAGGAAGGTCTCCAGCGCCCGTACCTGAATGATTCGCGCGCTCACGTCACTGCACGCGACCACCGTGCCGGACCTGGGGCGTTCCTCGAAGGCCGCCATCTCACCCACCAGGTCACCTGCTACGCGGACGGCGAGCAGCATGTCGTAACCGCTCTCAGCACTGGCGACGACCTTCACGACACCGCTCGTGATCAACAGGACATGGCGGCTCTCGTCGCCCTGCTGGAGCAGGGCGCGATGGGGCGGATAGGTCATCGGCGTTCCCTGCCCCAGGAGCTCTTCTCGCGTCGTGTCCAGCAACCGGCCGAGGAATGTGGATGGTGGCCACGAGTGATTCACCGGCACTCCCCACGATCTCAGTCCGCGGCGCAACGCGCCGTTCAAGCTTGACATGCTGCCGTCGAGCCGAGTGTCGGCAAACAGGCACGGCGGGATTGGCCTGTTTCCTTACTTCTCGGCGAAAATTGACCGGACACACGTTCTTCACAAGAACAGCTGATCTAATCGCTGATGTCTGCCGTGGGCAGGGGCAAGAATTCCTCGGGGAGTGAGCGGCCCAGGGGCGCGGAACCGGTCATCGAGGCAGTGGGAAGGCCACGTGCCGGAGCCGCTGGCGGCCGAGCAGTTCGAGAGCGTCTGGGGCGCCGCGCGAGCTCGGCTCGTATGAGGGGCGGTTCATCAGCCCCTGCGGGCTGCTCCCTCCGGCCACACCACGTCCACGGGGATTCCGGCGTCGCGCGCCTCAAGGACCACGTCGGCGGTGCCGCCGCCCTTGCCGGTGGGCGGCTCGCCGTTCCATACGGCGACCAGGCGGTCGGCACGTGCCAGGAGTACGGCGTTCGCGGCCTCGTACGCCTGGCGGTCGGCCGTCTCGTGCGGCAGTACGAGGACCTCTTCCGCCGCCTCGACGAGGCGGTCGAACAGGGGCGCGCAGGCAGGTCGCACCACGTTCTGACGGTAGTCCTGGGCGGGGATGATGACGGCGAGGCGCCCGCCGGCCGCCAGGATCGCCTCCGCGAACAGGGAGTCGGCTCCCTCTGCGACGCAGGACAGGCCGACGAGTGCGCCGTCTGCGTACTGCCTGAGCAGGTCGTCCAGCGCGGTACGGATCAGGGGAACACCGGCCTCGGTCAGATCCAGGTGTCCGGTCACGGCGATGGTCGTCACCGTTTCTCTCCTCTGCTGTCGGCTCCCGCACGGCCGGTTCGCCGCGGATGTTCGTCCGGCCTGCCGCTCGCGGAGTCCGGCGCCGCCCCGTCGTGACCATCATCCCCCGGGGGCGGGGGCGGGCGCCGTGGAATAGCCCCCCGCCCCCGCCGATCGCGGTCAGTCCGGGCGGTGGGTCGCGAGGTCGGTGCGGAGGGTGGACAGGATCTTCGCCGCGTGGTGGAGGCCCGCCGTCTCGCAGCGGGTGGTCGCCGCTTCGAGTCTGGTCATCGCCGCCTGGGGGGAGTTCAGGCCGTTCGCCTCGATCAGGGCGGCGACGCGGGTCGCCTCGGCGCGGGGGGTCTCGCCCTGCTCGCCGCCTTCGTCGTAGGCGGCGATGGCGCGCTCCATCTCGGCCAGGGCCTCGGTGAAGCGCTCGGCCGCGGCGAGTGCGCGGCCGCGCTGGTAGGAGGTGGCTCCGGTCTCGTACCAGTGGGCGAAGTCCTCGGCGTCCTTCGCGACGGCGGCGCGGATCCGGTCCGCCTCGGCGAGGTGGCCGAGGGCCGCCTCGATGCCGTCGGATCCTTCGGATGCCATCGTGAGTGCCGCGAACTCGCGGGTCATCTCGGCGATCAGGCCCGCCTGTCCGACGTCGGCCGCCTCACGGTGGGCGAGCAGGGCGCGTTCGTACGCCGCGTGGGCGGCGTCCCAGCGGTCCGCCCGTGCCAGGGCGACGGCGGATTCGGCGGTGACCAGCCTGTGCGTGACCTGGTCGTCCCAGGCCGCGACCGCCTCCGTCAGCCGTACGAACTGCTCGGCGGACGCCTGGTGTTCCTCCAACTCCCGCAGCCCGCGCGCCAGGTTGAGCCGGATCTGGGCGAGGAGCCGCTCGTCGAGCGACGCCGGGGCGTCGTCCAGGACCAGGGATTCCAGGACCGCTACGGCGTCGGCCTCCTGCCCGGACCGGCCCAGGGCGTCGGCGAGTTGGAGCCGGGCCTCCGCCGCCGCGTTGTCGTCGCCGTCCCTGTCGAACCGTGCCGCCGCCTCGGACAGGTGCCGGACCGCGCCGGGCAGGTCGCCGGCGTGCGAGGAGGCATGGCCCAGCAGCAGGTAGCCGAACGCGACGGGGAACGACGTGTCGTCGAACCGGGCGGCGCCGGCCATCGCCCGTCGTACGAACGACATCGCCTCTTCGGGCTTGTCCTGCTGGAGCAGGATCTGCCCCAACTGGGCCTCCAGCCGTGGTGCCCGCCAGGGTCTGCCGCTCGACTCAACGGCGTCCAGGGCGGTCCGCAGCTCCGCGACCGCCTCGTCCGGTCTGCCGCCGCGGGCCGCGAGGTCGGCGGTGTATCTGCGTACGCTGACGGCCAGGTGCGGAATCTCGAACCGGGCCGCCTCGGACAGCGCGGCGCCCACCGCGGCGTCGAACCTCGCACGCGTCGGCGCGGAGATGTCGGGCAGTTCCGCCGACGCCTCCGCGTGGGCGGCGAAGGCCCGGCACTGGAGCACCGTCAGGTATTTCGCCGGGGCATCGGCCTCGTGCCCGGTCTCCGTCGTCAGCCGTTCCTTCGTCAGCAGTTCCTTCGCTTCGCGCAGCAGCTCGTCCAGCACCGACCACTGCGGGAAGTCGCCGCTCTCCTCCGCCGAACGCCACTCGAACGACCGGACGCGGGCCCGCGCCGCCAGCGCGTACCACGGCAGGCCGGCCTCCCGCTCGAAGATCTCGGCCGCTTCGGCCATGGCGGCGTTGGCCTCCGCCCACCGCTCCTTCTCGTACGCGGCGAACCCACGCTGCTCGGCCAGTTCGGCCCGCAGCCGGGCCTCCGCGCCCAGCTCGGGATCGTGTACGTGGCCGTCGGCGGCCACGCGTTCGGCGATCCGCTCCCACAGCGGGGTGTCGCCCGGGTGGCCGTCGGCCGCCATCTCGCGGGCCCGGGTCACCAGCGCCACGAAGTCGTCCGGTATCTCCCGCGAGGAGACCGGCGCGGCGGCGGCGGTCGCCGGCGCGGTCGTGGTCGTCCGCAGCCCCAGCGGCAGCGGCTCGGCCAGCAGCGCCGGCCGCGCCAGCCGCTCCCGCCGCCGGTCGCCGACCGCCGTGGTCCCGTTCCGCGCGTCGAATGCCGCCACCAGCGCGTCCGCCTCACCGCCCACGTGGGCCAGCAGGCTCTCCGCCGTCCAACCGCGCCCGAGCGGCCCGGCGACGGTCGTCGTGGCGTACCCGTCCGCGACCAGGCGCGTCAGCAGCACCCCCACGCCCGTGAGGAAACCGAGCAGGGAGAGCGGGGCGCCGGTGGTCTCGAAGAGGGCCCGGTTCTCCGCGAGGATCTCCAGCCCCCGGCCCTCGTTGCGGGACAGCGCGCTGAACTCGATGTGCAGGCCCACCTCTTCGGCCATGCCCGCCTTGCCCCGGGCGAACCGGTAGCCGGTCAGGTGGTGCGAGCGCGCCTCGTCGACGCGGCCCAGGCGCAGCAGCGGCAACAGGGCGTGCGCCTGGCTGACGTACGGCTCCTCCGCGCACGTCTGCCCGCCGTCGAAGACCGGCTGCCAGATGTCCAGCGCACGCCGCTCGTCGCCGGTACGCACGTGGTGCAGCGCCCGGTGCCGCGTCTCGCACGCCTCGCAGTCGCTCATCCGCTCGCGGGGCCGGGTCACCCACAGGTCGTACGCCGAACGGCCGGATCCGATGTGCGCGGCGATCCGGTGGCGCATGGCGGCCACCGGCTGCATCCCGTGTCCGGCCTCGCGGTAGCGCTCGCGCATCTGGTCCGTCCACCCGCGGATCGCGGCCAGCGGGACGTCGGGCACCTGGAGCAGCGATGTCGTCACCCACTTGAAGCGCCAGAGGACCTGATTCGCCTCCCACTCGCTGAACGCGTCGGGCTTGTCGTCCTTCAGCCTCAGGACGCGCGCGAAGACGACCGGTGCCTTGCGGTGCTCACCGGAGTACTCGTACGCGGACATCAGCTCCAGCAGCGCCGTCACGAGGAGGTCGGCCTCCTCGAACTGCTCTGCCGCGTCGACCAGTTCCTCCGCCGTCACGGTGCGGTGCAGTCCGTACGGGCGGTCGTTGTTCTCGCGCAGCGCGTCGAGAACGGCCTCCGGGGTCTCCAGCATCTACTGCTCCTTCCGGGGCTCGGGCGCGGGGCCCTGGCCGGGAGTGGTGTTCTGGCCGGGGGTGTTCTGGCCGGGCGCGGCGCCCTGGTCGTGCATGGCGTGGGTGAGCAGGCCGATGAAGGCCCGGTTGAGCAGCGCGCTCTCCGCCGCCCGGAGCGGGCGGCGGGTCATCAGGAGGGCCTGCCCGTACAGCGCCTCGACAGCGGTGACGGCCAGTCCGCGCTCGGCGATCGTCGCGGCGCGGCGTACGAGCGGGTTGAGGTGGTTGAGGACCAGCTGGGCGCGGGGTGTCTCGGCCCGTAGCGAGCCGAGGATCTCGGCCCACAGCCCGTCGCTCCCCTCGGCGAGGCCGGCCCGGGTGCGCTCGTGGCGGGCCTCGCGGTTGTCCAGCAGCAGGGCGGGGGCCGTCACGGGGTGGAAGCTGCGCAGGACGACGTCGCAGTCGTACGCGCCGATCACCTCACGCGCGATGGTGAGGAACGCCGCCGCGGCCAACTCGGCGGACGGGTCGACCGAGTCCAGGTGCGCGGTGACGGTCGCGGGGTCCAGGTCGGTGACGACGGTGCCGGGCCGGATCTCGGGGAGGCGGTGCACCAGGTCCCGGTCGTAGGTGTAACCGCCGTTGACGACGCCCAGGCCCGCCGCCGCCGCGATGGGCGCCACCTGCCGGAACTCCTCGACGCTGCGGGTGACCAGGATCGTGGGGTGGGCGCGGGCGAACTCCTCCAGCGTGACGTTGCCGTCGGTGGTCTCGAACGGCAGCCAGGGCAGCAGCATCCGCAGCAGCTCGTCGTCGTAGCGGGCCAGGGCCTTGACGGCGAGGTGGTGGGTGTCGATGAACCGGTGCAGGAGGGTGGGGTCGCTGGCGGCCAGCCCGGTGAGCCAGTCGCGGATACGGGCGCCGAGCGCGTCCCGGATGGCGGCCAGCGTCTCGTCCTCGTACAGCGCCTCGCGGGAGGCCGTCGGCCGCAGGCTGGTGGCGTCCACGACGCAGCGGACGAAGAACGCCCACTCCGGCAGCAGTTCGGTCGCGCGGTCGGAGAGCAGCATGCCCTTGAGGTGTACGCGATGGCCCGCGCGCTCGGAGGGGCTGACGGCCGTGGGCAGTACGTACGCGACACCGCGCAGACCCGCTGCCGGGAGGTCGAGGTCGATGGTGTCGAGCGGGACGAAGCCGAAGGTCGTACGGCAGTGCTCGGCCAGCGCGTCGCGGCGGGCGAGCGGGGATCCGTGCCGGCGTTCCCAGGGGGGTGTGTCGTTGATCCGGTCCTGGCCGCCACCGGGGTCGACGACGGTGACCCCGTACGGCAGCAGGCCGCCGTAATGCCGTGCCAGCGCCGTCACTTGGTCGGGGCGGGTCCACTCGGTGCCGTCCGCGCGGGGGGTCAGCCGTACGGTGGTGCCGGGCTCCGGGTGCTCGTGGGACGGCAGGGTACGGATGGTGTACCGGCCGTCCGAGTGGCCGCGCCACTCCACGACCGGGGCGTCGGGGTGGGCGGCGGACCGGCTGACGACGGTGATCTCGTCGGCGACGACGAAGCAGGCCAGCAGCCCGATCCCGAACTGGCCGATGAAGTCCCCGCGCGCGGCTTCGAGTTCGCCTTCGGCGGCGCGCTTGGAGCTGCGGCCGATGGTGGCCAGGAAGGTGTGCACGTCGGCCTCGGACAGCCCGATGCCGGTGTCGGTCACGGTGAGGGTGTCGCCGGTGCGGACCGTGATGGTGGCGGGGGTGTCGGGGAAGCGGGCCTGGCGGGCGGTGATCGCGTCGGTGGCGTTCTGGAGCAGCTCGCGGAGGTAGACGCGGGGGCTGGAGTAGAGGTGGTGGGACAACAGGTCCACCAGGCCGCGTAGATCGACCTGGAAGGTGTGGGACGTGTGGGATGTGTGAGGTGTGCGGGGCGTGTCGGACGTGTGCGACGTCTCGGAACTGGGCACCTGGGAGGCTTCCTTGGCGAGGGTTGAAGGTCGGGAGGAGGGTGGCCGGGGCGGCTGGCGCGGTGGGCCGCGCAGCGGCAGGTTCAGCGGCGGGTCGGGTGGCCGGGATCGAGCGGGTGGAGCGGGTCGAGCGGCCGGGCGGGCTCAGTGGTCGGCCGGGATCATCGACCGACCGGGCTCAGTGGTCGGCCGGGCTCAACGGCCGCCCTTGTCGCGCCACTTGCCGAAAGCCTTCGCCGCGTCGTTGCTGATGTACTGCCAGGGGAAATCCGTCACACGCCCCTCAAGGGCGTTGAAGAGTTCCGCCGCCGCCTTCTTCTCACCGGCCAGCGAGAAGGCCATGGCGAAGGTGTTGAACGTGGGGATCCAGTCGCGCGGGCGCTCGTAGGCGGGGTGCCGTACGGAGCGGTCGGCGGCTTCGTGCAGTTCCGCGACGACATCGGAGCGACGGATGTACGCCGTGTCCTCGCCCGCGTCGAGGTCGAGCCAGTGCTCCAGGTGCGCGAGGGCGACGAGTTCACCGAGGGAACTGCCTTCGGGGCCCTTCAGCATCGACGTACGGGCGAAGCCGTGCATCTCCTCGTGCGAACCGCTCCACTTGGCGCACACCTGCTGCAACTGCTGCTGGTGGGCGCCCATGTGCGCGGGGCAGCGGCTGACCGCCGCCTCGAAACGGAGCCGGGCGGCCTCCTGTCCGACCTGGAGCCCGCGCCCGGCCATCTGGAGGAAATACCACGGCGCGACCCAGTCCGGCTCGCGCTCCGCCACCTCGTACAACTCCTCCTCGGCGACGCGCAACCGCTCGTGGAAGGTCTTGAACTGCTCCCGCGAGACGTGATTCGCCCGCAACCCGGTCCGCGCCTCCCACGCCCAACTGACCCTGCGGGCACCGGATACGAGCAACGCGAGTGCCGACTCGGGCTCCGCCGCGATCACCACCGGGATCCATTCCTCGATCCCCTCGACGTCCACGACCCGCCCCAACAGCCAGGTGCGCTCCTGGCCGTCGGGTATCCCGGCCAACTGCTCCCGCAACGCGGGCCAGTCGCGCCTCGCGGCAGCGGCACGCAGCCGCGCCAGGTCCGGATCCCAGCTGTCCGCGTCCACACGCGGCGCGGGTCTGGTAAAACGCCCGAACAAGCCCATGACGGCCCCCCTCATGCCTGATACGTCGCGCCCCCCTGGGCAACGGCCGCAGATCAATTTCCCCTGGGAAGTGATTATCACGTCCCACTGACAGAGCACCACGAACTATCCGGTCCCGGGGTGCGAGGCACGAACCACCCGTCCGGGGACGTTGCGTCAGGTCGTCGCGCTGTCCACGGCCCGCAGGATCGCCGCCCAGGGGAGTTCGCGGGACGGTGGGTCGGCGCTGGGTTCGTGGAGGGGCCAGACCTCGGGGCCCTGGATCAGGTG
>NZ_JARJHW010000041.1:0-46779 GCF_040560175.1 Streptomyces panacea | reverse complement strand
CAGCCCGTACACCCCGGCCCCCGTCCCGCAGCCCGAGCCGCCACGCCGCAGCACACGCGGCACGGTCGCGCTGATCGCCGTCGCGCTGGTCGTCGCGCTGGGCGCGGGCGGTTCGGTGTACGCGTTCATGGACAGCGGCAGCGAGAAGAACGACGCGTCGAACAACCGGGCGGACAGCTCGTCCGACAAGTCGGCCGACGACAACACCCCGTCCGAGGACGCGCCGTCGGCCACGGAGTCACCCTCCCCGTCGGCGACCGGGGACGCCGGGGCGGGCGACGTACCGAAGAAGTACCTGGGCGCCTGGTCCGGCACCATCGAGGGTGCCGCGGGGGTCAGCACACGCGAACTCGCCGTCCGGCAGGGCAAGGTGGGCGACACCGTCCTCGTACTGACCGCGAAGGGCCCGACCGACACGGGCGGGACGTACGAGTGCGTCTTCGAGGCGGCGCTCGACGGAGAGCCGGGCTCCGGCCCGCTGAGGATCGGCCCGTCCACGGTCACGACGGGCCGCCCGATGTCCTCCTGCACGCCGGGCGCGGCGACGGAGCTGACGATCCTCCCGGACGGCCGCCTGCGCCGTACGACGACGGCGGACGGCGAGTCGGTGACGTACACCAAGGGCGGCTGAGCGTCGCGCCGGGCCCAGGGCCCGGCGGACAGAACCAGGTTGGGCCCGCGCTTGGGCCCGTGCACCCTCGGCCGGAGGCACCGGTTCCTCATAGCGTGCGGAGCATGAGGATTCGTCGCGTGCTCGCACGGGGGCAGGCCCAAGCCCCGGCACCCAGCCGCCAGAACGGCCAGTCGACCGCCGAGTACGTGGGCGTCACCGCCTTCGTGGGCCTGGTCATCGGTGCGGTCGTGCTGTCGACCGGCAACGGGGCGACCGTCGGCGACGGCCTCGTGCGCGCGGTCGGCTGCGTCACGGCGGGCGCCATCGGTGTGTGCGAGGGCGGCGGGAGCGACGAGGGCGGCGGCGGGGGCGACGACGGCCCCCCGGACCTGAATCTCAGCCAGAAGGCGGTCGTGGGCGGCGACGGGTCGGGGCCCGACCTCAAGAACAAGCGGATTGTCAGGGGCGGCCAGCTCGACAGCAACCTGAACCCGATCCGCCCCGGACCGCGCGACATCCTGATGGACCTCAGGAGGCATCCGCCCAGCAAGCCCAAGGTCCTCTGCAAGCGAGGGTCCGTCGTCGTGGCCAACCAGTGCCACACCAACCCGCTCCAGTTCCACGGCGGCGAGTCGGAAGCGGAGATGTTCGAGAAGGCCGCGAAGCTCGCGGAGGAGGCCGCCGATCTCGGCGAAAACTACGTCTTCCCGGACGACTGGCTGCACAACACCGATCTGCTGAACGAGATGGTGAACGCCGTCGAGATCGGCCCGGACGGCAAACCGATCGCCAAGCGTGGCCTGGTGACGGCCCCGTTCATCGCCGCCCTCGCCCCCGAGGTGCTGATCCCGCTGGCCGTCATCGCGGCGGGCATCCTCCTCTGGCACGCCTTCTCCAGCAACAGCGAACCACCGCCGCCCCCGTCGCCCACCGCGTCCCCCTTCGAGTCCGGCTTCGCGTCCTCCACCCTGCTGTGGACCAGTGTGGCGGCGGCCCAGGCGACCAGCCCGCCGCCCACGGAGCCCGCCGAGCCCATCGAGGAGGACGAGGCCGACACCCCGGCCGACCCGATGCACGCGCTGGACGACATCCCGCGCTACCGGCCGGGAATGGGTCCCGTACGCCAGGGCTGGGCCGCGGAGGTCGCCGAGGCCGCGGGCCGTAACCCGCTCACCGAGGACCTGACGGCCGCGGACGCGCTCGCCGTCGCCGACTACACCGGCCCGTGGGCCCTGGACATGAACAACTACCTGCGCGGACGCCCGATCCCCGGCAACCGCCGCGACCAGATCAACGACCGCATCGAGCGCATGGACATGGCGCTGCGCCACCTGCCGCCGGTCCGGGCGACCGTCTACCGGGGCACGTTCATGCCGGCCGACACGATCGAGAGGTTCGCGCGGGGCGACCAGGTCGGCCTGCCCGAGTACCTGAGCACGTCCACCGACCGGGACCGCGCCAACCGGGGCGTCGTCGCGGCGAACGGCGGCAGCACACCGGGCGAGAACGTACTGGTCGAGATCGAGACGAACCACGGCCGGAACATCGACCCGCTGTCCCGCTACCGCGGGCGCGAGTCGGAGGTGCTGATCCCGCGCGGCGGCACGTTCGAGCAGACCAGGACGGGGACGACGCGGATCGACGGCAAGGAGTACAAGGTCATCTACCTGAAGCAGACGGACGGCTGACCGACGGACGACCGACGACTGACGGACGACGGACGGACGACGGCTGTCCGGGGCCCGGCGCGGGGCTGACGCCTGAATCGATCACACACTTGCCTATAAGTATTAGGTATGTGCATAATCAATTTAGGTACGCAGCCGTCACCACCGCGGCAGAAGGAGACCCGGAGCCCCATGTCACCCCGCGCAGGACTGACCACCGACCGCCTCGTCCGGGCGGGAGCCGAACTGGCCGACGAGGTCGGCTTCGAGCAGGTGACCGTCTCGGCGCTCGCCAGGCAGTTCGACGTCAAGGTCGCGAGTCTGTACTCGCACGTCAAGAGCTCCCAGGACCTCAAGACCAGGATCGCGCTGCTCGCGCTGGAGGAGATGGCCGACCGGGTCGCCACGGCGCTCGCCGGACGCGCGGGCAAGGACGCCCTCGCCGCCTTCGCGAACGTCTACCGCGACTACGCCCGCGAGCACCCCGGCCGCTACACCGCGGCCCGGCTGACGCTCGACCCGGAGACGGCCGCGGCGAGCGCCGGCCCCCGGCACGCGCGGATGACGCGGGCGATCCTGCGCGGTTACGACCTGACGGAGCCGGAGGAGACACACGCCGTACGGCTCCTGGGCAGCGTCTTCCACGGCTACATCAGCCTGGAGGCGGCGGGCGGCTTCAGCCACAGCGCACCCGGCTCGGAAGAGACCTGGGTGTGGATCGTGGACCACCTCGACGCGCTGCTGCGCACCCGCCTCACCCCCTGACGGCCATCGACGACGCACCAGTAGGCAGACACCATGAGCACCCAACACCCCTTGACCGCCACGCCCATCAGCATCGACCTCCTGCGCGGCGCCCTCGAACTGGAGCACACCGCGCAGGGCGTGCTCCCGCACCGGCTGCCCGCCTGGGCCCGCGCCCAGAACACGGACCCGCAGCTCGCCATGGCGGAGGCCCAGCCCGCCGCCGTACGGCTCGTGTTCCGCACCCGGGCGACCACCGTCGAGTTGGACACGCTGCCCACCAAGCGGGAGTACGTCGGCGCCCCGCCCCGCCCCGACGGCGTGTACGACCTGCTCGTCGACGGCAGGCTGACCGCCCAGGGCACCGTGCCGGGCGGCAACACCCTGACCATCGACATGACGGCGGGGACCGCCGAGCAGCGGCCCGGCCCGCCCGGCACCCTGCGCTTCGGCGAGCTGCCCGACGGCGAGAAGGACGTCGAGATCTGGCTGCCGCACAACGAGACCACCGAACTCGTCGCGCTGCGCACCGACGCACCCGTCGAGCCCGTGGCGGACCGGGGCCGGGCGGTGTGGCTCCACCACGGCAGCTCGATCAGCCACGGCTCCGACGCCGCGAGCCCCACCACGACCTGGCCCGCGTTCGCCGCCTCCCTGGGCGGCGTGGAGCTGATCAACCTGGGCTTCGGCGGCAGCGCCCTGCTCGACCCGTTCACCGCCCGCACGATGCGGGACACCCCGGCCGACCTGATCAGCGTCAAGATCGGCATCAACCTGGTCAACACCGACCTGATGCGCCTGCGCGCCTTCACCCCGGCTGTCCACGGCTTCCTCGACACCATCCGCGAGGGCCACCCCACGGCACCGCTGCTGGTCGTCTCGCCGGCCTACTGCCGCATCCACGAGGACACCCCCGGCCCCAGCGCCCCGGACTTCTCCGGCATCAGCGAGGGGCGGCTGCGGTTCCTGGCGGCGGGCGACCCGGCGGAGCGCGCGAGCGGAAAGCTGACGCTGAACGTCATCCGGGACGAGCTGGCCCGGATCGTGAAGCAGCGGGCGGCGGAGGACCCGAATCTGCACTACCTGGACGGCCGGGAGCTGTACGGAGAGGCGGACTACGCCGAACTCCCGCTCCCGGACGAACTCCACCCGGACGCCCCCACCCACCGACGTATGGGCGAACGCTTCGCGGCCCTGGCACTCACACCGACCTGCCTGAACGCCACCCGGTGAACGCCACCGGGTGAGCCCCGCCCGGCGACGCGGACCAGACCCTGTGCGTCTACAACGTCGAGCCCGGCTCGCCGACGGCGGAGGCGCTACGGCTCCTCGACAGCTGGACAGCCCCTCAGCACGGCGCCGCCCAGCACGCCGCCCCTCAGCACGGGGCCGCTTCGAACGCCCCCGTTTCGACCGCCGCCGCTCCCGACGCGCCGAGGAACGCGAAGAGGAACGCGCGGAACACCCCGTAAGGCGCAACGACAGCGCACCCGGCCGCCCCGTCTGCACGCCGTTCGGGTCGCTGGTGGGGACCATCCGGGTGTGCGGCCGTCGCGCCTCTGAAGGTGGCCAACGAGTGAATCGATGATCAGGTGCGGTCCCGCGAGGACGGGCCCGCACCATCACGAGAGGACACTCCCCCATGCGCCGTAGTCGCGCACTCCTGACCGCCGCCCTCACCGCCGGTCTCGCACTCACCCCGCTGGCCTCGGTCTCCGCCGCGCCCGCGCAGGACAACCCGTCGGTTCTCAGCTGGGGCGCGGGCAGCACCGGCCAGCTCGGAAACGGCGCCGCCAAGGACAGCTCCGCCCCGGTGTCCGTCTCCTCCCTCTCCCGGGGCAGCGTCGACCGGATCTCCGCGGGCGGCACCTCCTCGGCCGACTCCTTCGCGCTCGCCCTCACCAACGAGACCGTGAAGGCGTGGGGCCACAACGTCTCGGGGCAGCTCGGCAACGGTGGCCGCACCAACCGCAGCGTCCCCACCGCCGTGGCGCGCCTGACGGGCATCAAGGACATCGCCGCCGGCGGCGAGCACGCGCTCGCGCTGGACGGCAACGGCCAGGTCTTCTCGTGGGGTGACAACAACTACGGTCAGCTCGGCAACAACCGCACGGGCGACACCCGCGCCGTCCCGAACGCGATCCGCGGCCTGCCCAAGGTCAAGCAGGTCTCGGCCGGCTGCGACTTCAGCCTCGCGCTGACGGAGACCGGCAAGGTGTACGCCTGGGGCCGCGGCGTCTACGGCCAGCTCGCCAGCGGCACCCGCGCCACCAGCTCCGTACCCCGTCAGGTCGAGGGCCTGGCGAACGTCAAGGAGATCGACGCCGGCTGCCACCACGCCCTGGCGCTGACCGCCGACAAGACCGTCAAGTCCTGGGGCCACAACTCCTCCGGCCAGCTCGGCGACTCCTCCACGAGGAACAGCGTCACGCCGGTCGACGTCGACTGGCTCGAAGACGTCAGCGACATCGAGGCGGGCGCCAACCACAACTACGCCACGACCACCGACGGCCGGGTCTGGGGCTGGGGCAACAACCAGAACAACCAGCTCCTGGAGGCCGACCCGGCCAACAAGGGCACCAAGGCGTTCACCAACCGTACGGCTCCGATCGACATCCCCCGCCTGGACGGCGCCCAGCAGGTCGCGGCCGGCGCCCAGCACGGCATCGCGGTCTTCGGCGAGGACATCTTCGCCTGGGGCCACAACACCGAGGGCCAGCTCGGCAACAGCAGCACCACGTCGAGCGTGGAGTCGGTCCACACGTTCAACACCAACCCGGCGGTCCAGCACGTAGCGGCCTCGCTCGGCGGCAACACGAGCTACGCCTACTGATCCACCGAGCCCCGTCGGGTTCGCTGGGTTCGCTGGGTTCTCCACGGTCCCGCAAGAGGACCACCGGCCTCCGGGCCCGGCACATCGCCGGGCCCGGAGGCCGTGCGCCGTTCGGGGTGCGAGGTGCGGGGTGCGGGGTCAGCCGGTTGTCGCCCTGACGGGGGCGCCGCCGCGCCGGAAGTCGCTCGGGTTGGCGCCTCGGACCCGTTTGAACGCCGCGCTGAAACCGAACGGGTCGGAGTACCCAACGGTGCGGGCGACATCCGCGACGGTCGCGCCCTGCTGCTCGACCAGCAGGTCCGCCGCGAGCGTCATGCGCCAGCGGGTGAGGTAGGTCAGCGGTGGCTCACCGACCAGGTCGGCGAACCGCTTGGCCAGCGTCGAGCGCGACACCCCGGTGCGCTCGGCCAGCGCGGCGACCGTCCACGGCGCGGCCGGCTCGGCGTGCAGCAGGCGCAGCGCGTCGCCGACCACCGGGTCCCGCTGCGCGGCCCACCAGGCCGGGCGCTCACCGCCCGGCCGGTCGAACCACTCGCGCAGCGTGCAGACCAGCATCCAGTCCAACAGCCGGTCGAGTACGACCTGTTGACCCGGCGTATCGACAGCGACCTCGGCGGCGAGGTGGTCCAGCACGGCGTCACCCGTACCGCCGGTGGCCGCGCGCAGTACGACGGGCAGCGCGTCCAGCAGTCGGCGGCTGATCTCACCGCGTACCGGATAGGCGCCGACGATCAGGGTCGTCGCACCACCACCGCCGCCACCACATCCGCCGGGGTCGCCGGGGTCGCCGGGGTCATCGGGGACGCCGGAGTCGTGCCAGCCGAGCCGGTGCCGCGTCCCGCCCTCCTCCGGCGTCGCGCAGTCCTCGCCGCACGCGATCGGCTCGGCCCGGGTGTCGAGTTCGTCGACGAAGGTGAACGTGCCGGGTCCGCGCACGACGATCGTCTCGCGGTCGCGAAGCCGCTCGGGCGGACCGTACTCCGGCACGATCCAGCCCGCCCCGTCGAGGACGGTGCACAGGGTCAGCGGCGCGCCGTCCACGAAGTGCAGTGCCCACGGCGGGGACAGGGTCGAGCTGCCGAACAACGAGCCGTTGGCCCGCACCCCGCGAATCAGGTCACTGAACACATCCATCTCACCGAGGTTAGCCGACTCGGTAAGACGAATACACAGGCGATCCGGCTTCTCACCTATGGGATCGTCCGAGCTGCCCGTGTTCAATCGGAGTCATGACCAACGAAACCACTCTTGTCCTCGGCGCCACCGGCAAGACCGGCCGACGCGTCGCCGCCCGGCTGCGACTGCACGGCACACCGGTGCGTACGGCCTCCCGTTCGAGCCCGACCCGCTTCGACTGGTCCGACCCCGACGGCTGGGACGCGGCCCTGCGGGGTGTCGCAGCCGCTTACGTGGTGCCCCCGACCGTGCCGGGCCCGGTGCACGAGTTCGTGGCGCGGGCCGAGGCCGCCGGAGTACGGCGGCTGGTCCTGCTCTCCGGACGCGGCGCCGACACCTGGGGCGACTCCACGTTCGGGCTGGACATGAGGTCGGCCGAGGACGCGGTACGCGGCTCGGCGCTGGAGTGGACCGTCCTGAGGGCGTCGAACTTCGACCAGAACTTCGACGAGGACGTCTTCCACGCCCCCCTGCTCGCCGGGGAGTTGGCACTCCCGGCCGACACGGTTCCCGAGCCGTTCATCGACGTGGACGACGTCGCCGACGCCGCGACCGCCGTACTGACCCAGGCCGAACACGCGGGGCGGATCTACGAGTTGACCGGTCCGCGCGGGCTCACCTTCGGCGAGGCGGTCGAGTTGATCTCCCGGGCGTCCGGACGACCCCTCACCTACCGGCAGATCTCCACCGCCGAGTACGCCGCGACACTGGTCGAGGAGGGCCTGAGCCAGGACGACGCCCACCACGTCGCCGAGATGTTCGTACTGATGGAACGCGGCCTGCTCGCCGCGACGACGGACGACCTCGCCACGCTGCTGGGACGCGCGCCGCGCACCTTCGAGGAGTACGCCGTACGGGCCGCCGCGGCGGGAGCCTGGGGACGATGAGCACCGAAGCCGGTCCACTGACCACCGACGACCTCGAATTCCTCCGACGCCCCCTGTACGGCTTCCTGTCCGTGGCCGGGGGCCCACTCCCGCCACAGCCCCGCCCGGTGTGGTTCGAGGCCACCGCCGAGGGCACGATCCAGCTGTTCACGGGCCCGGACACACTGAAAGTACGGCGCCTGGGCCGCGACCCCCGTGCCTCGCTCGTCGTCGCGGCCCCCGTGGGCGAACGCGAACGCTGGCTCTCGATCGCCGGCCCCACCACGGTGGAACCCGACGGAGCGGACGACCTCTGCGCCCGCCTGGCCGCCCGCTACTGGGACCTCGCCGACCCGGCCCGCGCCGCCGAACTCGCCGCGATGCGGGCGGGAGACCTGGTCCGTATCGTCATCCACCCGGAGACCGTCAGCCGCTACGTGAACTGACCCGGTTCCTCCCGGAACGACATCGGGTGACCGAACAGAGCGGCAGCGGCGTTGCGCAGGATCGCCGGATGGACGAAGCGCTCGGAGTGCGAGGGCGGGCAGTACCAGAACAACGGCCACGTCTCGCCGCCGAGCGCCGGCACCGGTACGTAACTCACCGTGCCGCTCACGGAGTTGAACCGCGTCACGCCCGGCGCCCAGACGCGGTTCGCGGTACTCCCGGGCGGAAGGTAGAAGTACACCGCCCGGCACCCGTTCGACTCGGTGGCGATCGGCCCGGGATCGCCCGCCGTGATCGAGTCCATCATGTCGGCGAGCCGCCGCCCCTCGGCCCCGTCGACGCGCACGGCGTCGAATCGCACCCCGGCTTTCCGGAGTTGAAATCCGGTCTCGGGTACCCAGTCGACGCATAGACGCTCATTCTGTGTAGTCACGCAGACATTCTGCGTAGTCACCGCTACCGTTTTCCATGGCCTGACGGGAGCCGTCGGACACCGGTTGACCTGCACGAACTCCCGTTACGTGAGGTCGTTTTCGGTCCAGACCAGTTGTGACCGGTTGAGTCCGGTCGAGTCGAAACGGTGATCGCAATGGCGCGAGCGGAGAACAAGGAATCGGCGGGCCCGGCAACGCGGTTGGTGGCGGACATCGCCCGCATGATGCGACTGCGAAAAGGGATGACACAGGAACAGGTCGGCGTCGAGACGGGCTTCTCGGCGGCGGCGATCAGCGCGATGGAGACCTGCGCACAACCGGCCAGCGACCAGATGCTGGTGGCACTGGGAGGGGCGCTCGGCGACGAGTTGGGCATCTTCGAGCAGGCGCGGGAGTACGTACGCCTGGACAAGTACCCCGCACAGTTCAAGAACTACGTGCTGCTGGAGCAACGAGCGGTGGGCCTGTGCCTGTACGCGACGCTGGTGGTTCACGGCCTGTTCCAGACGGAGGCGTACGCGCGGGCGCTGATCGGCGGGGGCTATCCGCCGCTGTCCGACGAGCGGGTGGAGGAGCTGGTCGAGGTGCGGATCGCGCGAAGGGCGCTGTTCGAACGGGAGCCGACGGCGCTGATCGAGGTGATCCTGGAGGAGTCGGTGCTGCGCCGGACGATCGGGAGCAGGGAGGTCATGCGTGACCAACTTTCGCACTTGGCGGAGTGCGGGAGGCGCCGTAACGTGACGCTTCAGGTGCTGCCGCTGGACTGCGGACTCAGCGGCGAACACGCAGGTGATCGGGGCGATATGAACCTGGTCGAGACTCCGGACCACGACCATCTGCTGTTTCTGGAAGTGCAGGGTGAGAGCGTGCTGGTATCCGATCCTGCGGGAGTGAGCACACGCGCCCAGCGCTATGCGAAGATCCGATCACAGGCCCTGGGCCCTCGCGAGTCGCTGGGCCTCATCGAGCGGTTGGCAGGAGAACAGGAATGACCGACACCCTGCGGTGGTTCAAGTCCAGCTACAGCGATAGCGGCGGCGGTAACTGCGTCGAGATCGCCTTCGACTGGCAGAAGTCGAGCTACAGCAGCGACAGCGGCGGCAACTGCGTCGAGGTGGCCACCTGCCCCCACGCCGTCCATGTCCGCGACTCGAAGGTCACCGAAGGCCCGACCTTCGCGGTGGCCCCGACAGCCTGGAAGACGTTCCTCACCTGGGCCGAATAGTCCGCGACCCCCTGCCCGTCGCGCAGCCGTGCGCGATCGGGCAGGAACGGGTGCCGCGGCTGTTCGTTCGGGTCAGCCCTCGCCCTGACCGGCGCTGCCCATCGGGCCGACCTTCACCGAGGAGCCGCCGCCTTCCGTGACGGGCAGCGTGGCTTCGCCCGGCCACTCGATCGAGACGGACTTCGTCTCGTCCGGCGGGGTCACCACGAGCGACGTGACGCGGACGCCGGAGCCGCCCGAGTCGTTCATCGGGTAGTTGATGCCGAAGAAGATCGACTCGCCGTCCTTGAGGATGGTCGTGTCCTTCTGCTCTCCGGTGCGCTCGGCGGAGATCATTCCTGAGTCGGTCCCCAGGTCGACGCCCGCGTACGCCGACAGCGCGCAGTCCCGGCCGGCGCCGTTCTTGAACTCCACCGCCACAGTGCCCTCGGTGTCGCCTCCGACGGTGGCGTCCGACGCGGTGATGTCGAGTTCGTCGGTACGGCACTTGCCGGTCTCGCCGTTCTCGTTGGAGCCGGTCCCGGCGACCGTGCCCTTCCCGCTCTCCTCGTCCGAGCTGCCCGAGCCCGCGCCGTCGGGCGCGGAAGACCCGGTGGACGTGGACGACGGGTCGGCCTGTCCCGTGAGGTCTTCGTCGTTACAGGCCGTGAGCGAGAGGGCGGTGGCGATGGCCAGGGCGGCGAAGGTGAGCTTGCGAACGCGCATCGTTTCTTCCTCAACAGTGAGTACCAGCGAGCATTTCTGATCACCAAGAGCGGCCCGACCCGGCCGAGCGTTCCGCCCAACCCGCTGCTAATACACCCCTGTTACACGCCCAACCAGGCACA
This sequence comes from Streptomyces panacea, assembly GCF_040560175.1. NCBI lineage: Bacteria > Bacillati > Actinomycetota > Actinomycetes > Kitasatosporales > Streptomycetaceae > Streptomyces > Streptomyces panacea. Next base: position 35,947 of record NZ_JARJHW010000041.1, on the reverse strand, counting down.
ACACGCCCCACCACCCGCCCTCACACCACCTCGCCCACACCCCCGAGGGCCTGCGCGCCGCCCCGCATCCGGACCACGCCACGGACGCCCCAAGAGACCACTTCCCGCCCCCACCACCCGCTGGGACAGACCCGTAACCCGACGGCCCTTGACCCCAACCGGTGGCTCCCTTCCGTAACTCGTCGTTACCGCAGCGGGCATGCCGGCTCAGGCAGCACTCGATTCGGGCAGCACACCAGGGCCAGAGAAAGGAACGCGGGCCGCTCCAGGTAGAAGCCAAGGGACAAGTCCCCTCCCCAACGCAGTCGTTCGGCTGCGGAGTTGGCCAGTACTGTCAGGAACGCCCCGTCACGGTCGGCCTCCGAGGCGAACCGGGGCGCGTAGACGGCAAGCCGTTCCCCGAGCCAGGCCGCCGCTTCCTGCGGCTCCTCCCAGGTGCCACGTACCAACTCGCGCGGTTTGATCAACCAGTACGCCGTTTCCAAGGGCGGCAGGTCCACGATGGGGAACTCCGCCGACACTTCCCTGTGCCGCTGGATCAGTTCCGGCTTGCCGTCGGCCTGGGGCGGGTCGGCGTGTGGAGGACGCCTCAGCGCCTCATCGTCGAACCGTCGCTTGCAGCCGGTCCACAGATACCCATGGTGGTGCAACTGTCGTCCCGTTCCGGGCAGCAGAAAAGAATGGGGAGCTGCCCAACCGGCCCCTGACTCAGGTGGGTTCGAGCCGGGGCCGGAGGGCAGCGGGAATCGCCGTCAGGCAGACAGGCCGAAGCGAGCCGGATCGATACCGGCTGCCTCCAGTTCGGCGGTGGTGAACCTCAGCGGCTCCGCGCCGGGCTGCTTGCTGTCGCCCATGGCCCAGGCGTTCGGGCCGATCTTGGCCAACGTCGCGCAGGACTCGCCATCCGGATGCGTGTTGCCTCCACAAGCTTTCGCGAACACCGCGTCCTCGATGTTGAGCGTGTACAGGTTGGTTCCGTTCTGCATCGGTACGCCTTCCTGATCGTCCAACGGCCGTAGACACGGCCGTCCCCCGCCCGCCACGGGGCGGAGCCATGGGAGTGCCTGGACCGCCGACCGCTTCCGTCAATCCGATCGGTCGGCATGGAGAAAGCTTCGGCCTATCAGGTCGAGCGCTCCAGCATTATCCGCGTTGTCGGGTAGAAGATCATGAACGGTATTGGCTGCCCCAGAAGGACAGCAGCTCTCTTGCCTCTTCCCCGAACGAGGCGTACCCCTCGTACACGGCGAACTCGTTGAGGTAGGCGGAGACGTCGCGATGGTCGCGGAACACCATCGCCCCGGTAGAGGTCTCCACCGTCGATATTCGCGCGTCATAGACCGTGAACGTGTTGAGAGGCGCAACGGGCATACGGCCGCCGAGCGGGATCACTCCGAGGCGGACATTCGGCTGGCGGCTTACCGACACCAAGTGGTCGATCTGCATGGCCATCGCTGAACCCTGAAGGTACGGCCACCGGACTGCCTGCTCGGTAAGAATGAAGGTGAAGCGCTTCGCCGTATCGTGCAGGACCGCCTGGCGCTCCAGCTTTCTCGCGATGGCCTTGCTGTGGTCGCCAGGGATACCGGCCAGGCTCGCCCTGACATACGCGGGTGTGGCCAGGAGCCCCGTCACCATGGAGAGCAGAAAGTAACGGAACTCCGTGGACGATCGTTCGAACCCGGCCAGTTCGTTCTGCTTCTTCTCCAGCCCTGTGCGACGCTGCGACCACACGTCTTGCCATTCCGTGTTTGCCGTTCGGGCGAGGACAGCCACTCGGGCCGCGAGAGCGGGGGATGCTTCCAGCGCTCTCAGAATCAACTCGACATCGACAAGGCTCGGCGTGATCTTTCCGCCCTCGATGTTGCTGATCTTGGTCTGGGACATGCTGACGCGCCGAGCGAGCCAGACTTGTGTACGCCCGGCTCGCTTGCGCAGCGTCCGCAGTGTCTCGGCCAGATCAGTCTTCGACCGGGCCAGCTCTTCTGGTTCAGCCGTCAAGGCCCTTCACGTACTCCTCGAAGGGCACCGACTCGGCCAGGGCGACGCGCTGGTATTCGATGTACGGGCTCACATCTCCCTCGTACACCTCGCGGCTGATCTGTGTTCCGTCCGGCTCGTAGTGCATCAGCACGACTTCCGCCTTGTCGAACATCCAGAAGTCTTGGACTCCGGCCAGCGGATTGTCGCGATCGGTGACGTCCATGATTCGGATGTCTTCACCGGCCCACGCGTGGGAGCGGTAGTACATGAACTCGTACCGAATGTAGTCCGAGAGTGGGCGGGTCACAATGTGCACGCGCCCCTTGGTCCTGCCCTCTCGGCGGACTCGTTTCAGATCCTCGGTGTAGTCGTTCGAGTGCGTGTGGGGGTCGATTCGTTCCCCCGACAAAAAGGCTCGGATCTCTTCTTTTTCCTGCGGGACGTTGTAGGCAGGCAGCGTCTCAAGTCGCCACGCTTCCGACCGGAAGTCACGGAACTTCGTCTGCCACGCGTCACCATCCAAGAGCACGGAAAGCCTCCCTCAGAACGTGCTCGGGAATCTCCACCAGTGCCTCGCCCTGAGGGGGCTCGAAGGCGTTGGATACGTCACCCTGGACGACGATGGAGCCGCTGGCGGTCCGGTACAGGTTGGGACAGTCGTTCTGGCTGCATTCGCCGTTCCCCTCACCGGTCAAGCGGATCAGTTCCTCGCGTGCCATGGTCCACCCCTTCCGGCAGGGCTCGTCCCTGCTGCCATGAGGACGCTAGGACGTCACGACTGTGCAGTCCACGCGACAACGCCAATATTCGCGTTGTCGGGTAGACGATCATGAACCAAAGTCACGACCGACCCTGAGCCCGAAGAGATCGTGGCGGTGTCGCTGAACGGTCAGGCCCGTTGCATCAGTTGCCGTCGAGGTCGAGGCAGAGGACGAGCACGCAGAGGCCGGGATCCGACTCCTCCGGCGGCTCGGCACTCGGGGGCGGAGGCGCGGGCGCGGGCGCGGTGGGCTTGTTCGGTTGGGGGGTCGGGTCCTCGGCGGCCGGAGGCGTGTCGGGGACCGCGGGGGCCGTCGGCGCCTGCGGCTGGGTCTCCGCCGTGGGGGGGACGTCGTCCGGCGTGGCCGGCGGCGGCGGCGTCTTCTGCTTGGCCGGGGCGTCCACCGGGGTGATCGCGGTCGCGCTGCCCGGAGAGTGGTCGGCCTTGGACGGGCCGGTACCGCTCTCGGAGAGCTGCGGGGCGCGGGTACGGGGCAGTTCGGTCTCCGAACCGGTGTCGACGGAGCCCGCCGACGATGTGGACGGAGCCGTGACCGGGTCCGGCGTCGAGGACGCCTGGGCCTGGCTCGCGGAGGGCCGGGACGACGGCATGAAGGCCAGCGTCAGGCCGCCGCCGACGAGCGCGACGGTCGACGCGACCACGGCCCGGCGCCGCTGCTTCTTCCAGTCCGCCAGCCGCCGCCGACGGGCGGCGCGACCGGTCGCCGAGGGGGTGGAGGGACCGATCGGCACGTCGGGGTCGGGGTCGAGGTCAGGGAAGCCCGGGAACGCGTCGAACTCCCGCGTGTGGGATATCTCGGACATCACCGCGACCGTCGACGGAGTGTGGTGGAGGTGCGAGCCGGCGGGTGCGATGTCGGGGGCGTAAGCACCACAACCGGGGCACACGAAGACCCCGTTGAGGGTCCGGCGGCACGTCGAGCAGTAGTCCATCCGCGATCTTTCTTTGCTGACTGTGCCGTCTGGAAGCCGACGACCGGTCTGGTTTCGCACTCAGGATCGAGCGCGCAACAACCTAACGGCCTCTCCGGGAGGCGGTGCGGACCCTATGTGTTACTCCTGCGAAGATCGCGAAACGGTGCGCAGACCTACTTGCTCTACCTAGGTAGACGGGGTGCGTCTACCTAGGTAGATTGACGCCATGTCAGAAGTGCGGATGACACCCCACGCCAGGACGGTGCTGCGCGCCCTCCTCGGCCAAGGCGCCGACGGCGCCCGTCGGTCGGTGGTACTCGCCGAGGGGCTGTACGGCCTGGAACTCTCCCGGCTCTCCGACCTGCCCAACGGGACGCTCTTCCCGATCCTGGAGCGGCTGCGCCAGGCGGGATGGGTGGAGCGCTACTGGGAGCAGGACGAGTCGGCGGAAGCGGAGGGACGCCCCAGGCGCCGCTTCTACAAGATCTCCTCGAAGGGGGCCGAGCTCGCGCCACACGCCCTCGCCCAAGCGACGGCGACCGCGACGGCGGCCGGTGCGGCCGGGCACGCGCCCGGCCGCGCCGGACTGGCAGGAGGGACCGGATGAAGCCGGTCAGGAAGACCCTGAGTGCCGTCATCTCCCGGCGCGATCAGGAACTGATCGAGAACTCCTTGCGGCGGCCGAGCCGACGGGAGAAATTCCTCGCGCGCCAGATCCGGAAGCAGCCGCCGCAGATCCGTACGGGTGGCCGGACGCTCCGATTGGTAGCCCGACTCCTCCCCGGCGCCGCCCAGTCCGACTGGCTGGAGGAGCAACGCGCGTACCTGACAGACCTCCCGGACCGTCGCGCCCGCCGACGCTGGGTCGTCTCCACTCTGCTCGGGATGCCCCGCTACGCGTACACGGTGCGCACGGGCCGCAGGAAGGAGGCGGCATGACCGCCGCCGACCCGAACCCCGGCCCCGAGCCCGGCCGTCCACTGCTGAGCGCACACGCCGCGCTCGTCTTCGTGACGGCGGCGTTCATCGGCACGATCGTCGGCACCCTCACCTACTTCAGCACCCACGACACCCCCGCCGCCCTGCTCGCGGCCCTGACCGCCTCCGGGGCGGGCACGCTCGCGCTGGACAGACTGATCGGCCACTGAACGCCCGTCCCGGGCGCCGACAGGACACCCACCGAGGGTGCGGGGCCGAGCACGCCCGGCCCCGCACCCTCCGTTCCCGCCTACCGCCGCTCAGGCAGCCGGATCGTGCGGACGAGTGGCATGTCCGCGTACAAGTCCGGCGCCAGCCGTACGGCCTCGGCGGTGCCCAGCGTGAGCCGGGGATCGCGGCCACCGAGCGAGAGCAGCAACTCGGTCGCGGAGCGCAGCTGTTCGGGGACGGTCAGCTTGGGCAGCAACCGGCGCTTCCGCTCCGGCTCCCGCTCCGGCTTCCGCTCCGGCTTCCGCTCCCGCTCCGGGGAGGGAGGTTTTTGTTCCCCCGTCTTTACTCCCGTAGGGAGCGAGCCCGCATCACCAGCGGCCCGGTCACCGGAGGCCAGGTTCCGGCCGTTCTCCGCCGAATCGGCTGTCACCCGATCCGCGTACGGGCAGTCGAACACCTCGTACACCGTGGAGAGTTCGCCGCTCTCCGGGTTCTTCACCAGCACGCGGCGCAGATAGCCGGAACGCTCCAGGTCAGTCAGCGCGTCGGCGATTCGCGCGCGGCCTTCCTTGCGTTGCTCGGCGAGCGACCGGATCGACGCGCGGGCCCCGTTGGGCAGACTCAGTAGGTACAGCAGTACGCCCAGCGCACACCACGAGATGCCGCGATCGCGCAGCAGCGCGTTGGTGAAGGTGGAGAAGGAACGCGTGGGCGTTGTACGGTAAATGCGCATCGGGAGGTTGGTTTCCTGGTGTCGAGCCCCCGGGTGTTGCTGCACCGCGGGGGCATTCTCGTGCCTGATGCCAGGCGCGGCATCGACTCCGTGACTGTAACGCCACACACCGTGACGAAGGCAAATGCCAAGACCGGGATCCGGACCCGGAGTTGGGACACCCGGAGCCCGGAAACCGGGCCAGGGCCGACCTGCGGCGTTCCCGCAAATGTCCACTTTCACCCGGCCGGTGACAGCCCGTCACACCCTTTCCGGAGTTCACCCGTCCGAGTGGACCTCCCCGCCCATCACGCGGAGCATCCCCATGCCGCCCGTCCGGAGGAACCGGACCACGAGCACGGCCGCCAGGACCAGGAAGGCGATGTTCAGAAAGGTCGTGTAGTTCCAGGTGATCCCTTCCATGGGGATCCTCGCGTCGGCCTGGTCCGGGACCAGACCCAGCCCGCCGAAGGTGAACTCCACGACGTAACCGGCGACGACCGCCGCGACGTAGAAGGTCCCCAGGAGAAAGAGCGCCGTCCGCGCCCCGTAGTACTTCCGGTAGATGTTGAGGATCGGCAGGATCAGCAGGTCCGCGAAGATGAACGCGACCACGCCGCCGAAGCTGATGCCGCCCTTCCAGAGCACGACCGCGAGGGGCACGTTGCCGATCGAGCAGACGAACGACGCGATGGCGACCAGCGGGCCGATGAGCGGGCCCCACAGTTTGGACGCCAGCGGGTGGCCGTCGAAGAAGAACGCGCGCCAGAAGGAGTCCGGCACCCAGGCCGCGATGGCGCCGGCGATGAGCAGGCCGATCACCAGGTCGCGCAGGATCGCCGCCCACTCCATGACGAACACGTGGGAGGTGGCGGTGAACCCCTCGCGGGAGAACAGCCGTCGGGCGAAGGACCCCTCGCTCCTGACGGACATGTCCATCGCGGCGTGCCCCTCCATCGAGCCCGCCAGCCCGCGCCCGGCCTGCGCCCGGGCCCGGCGCAGGAGTCCGTCGCGCAGGAACAGCCGGAACAGTACGGCCAGGACGACGATCATGACGGGGCCCCCGACGAACTCCGCCACGGTGAACTGCCATCCCATCAACAGCGCGAGGATCACGCCGAGTTCGACGACGAGGTTGGTGGAGGCGATCTCGAAGGCCATCGCGGCGGTGAAGTTCGCGCCCTTGAGGAAGAGGGAGCGGGCGAGGGCGACGGCGGCGTAGGAGCACGAGGAGGAGGCCGCGCCGAGCCCGGCGGCGACGGCCAGCGTGCGGGGGCGGTCGTCGCCCAGCAGGGCGACGACCGTGGACTTGCGGACGACCGCCTGGACGACGGCGGACAGGGCGAAGCCCAGGATCAGGGCCCAGGTGATCTCCCAGGTCATGGAACCGGCGATCGACAGTGCGTGCAGTACGGCGTGGATCATCCCCGAAGCCTTCCGACCGGAGGGCGGCCCGGGGCCCACCGACACGTGGCAGGAGGCGGCCGAACTGCGTCACCCCTCCCCCTGAACACCAAGTGCCCTCCGGGGAACGGCTCGTGAACATCCGTCATCGAAATACGCCCCCGTACTGCTGTTCGCCCCGCACCCACCTACCGTCACCTCACGAGGTCGGAGAGTGCCGGGGGGCGACAGATCGTGGAGTGGTTCGACGGAGAAAACATATTCGCGGTCTTCTCGACGCTGCTGGGCCTGCTGACCTCGGTCGGGGTGCTCTGGTACGAGCGCAGGGTGCCGCGCCGCAAACGGATCGGCTACCGCGTGCAGATGGACACGGCCATCGGCAGCGACGTCCGCTCCGGCCACACGAACGTACGCCTCGGGCTGTTCGACGACGACCCGGACATGGCGGACGCCACGCTCGTACTGCTGCGCCTGGAGAACGACGGCTCGCAGACCATCTCGGTGGACGACTACACGTCACCCGACATCCACGGTCTGACCGTCACCTTCACCGGCCGGACGATCAAGGGTGTCGCCGTCACGCTTCCGTCCGCCGCCCGCCATCTGATGTCCCACTTCACCCACACGAGGGGTTTGCGCAGCTCGGCCAGCATGCTCACCGTCCCGAAGGTCCCGCTCAACAAGGGGCAGCACTTCAAGCTGCTGGTCCTGCTGACGGGCGGCGAGGTCGGCGAAGCGGTCACCGTCAGCGGCGGGATCTCCGAGGGCGAGGTGGTCGTCAACCGCGCCATCGCCCCCGACGACGCGCCGCCCGTGTTCAGCCGCTCGACCCGGCTCATCACCGTTCTGCTGACGGTCTGCGTGGTCACGCTCGCCTCGATCATCATCCTGCGGGACGACACCCGGCCCCCCATCGGCTGCGCGACGGGCGGGCTGACCGTCATCGGGTCGACCGCCTTCAGGCCGGTGGCCGAGGAGCTGGAGAAGAAGTACGAGGACGACTGCCCCGGCTCGGAGATCACCGTGGACCTCAACGGCAGCGCGGCCGGGATCCGCCAGCTGGCCGAGGCCGGGGCGCGGCAGAAGAAGGGCTCACCGGCGATCGTCGCGCTCTCCGACGGCCCGAAGTCGACGGGGTACGCGCAGCTGCGGGAGAACCGGGTCGCGGTGTCCACGTTCGCCCTGGTCGTCAACGACGGCGTGGATCTGGAGGGGCTGGCCACCTCCGACGTACGCGAGATCTACCGCGGCTCCATCACCAACTGGGAGGAGGTCGGCGGCCCGGACCTCGACATCCGTCTCGTCAGCCGCAACGCCGGCTCCGGTACCCGCGGCACCTTCCAGCGCCGCGTCCTCCAGGGCTTCGAGCCCGGCGCCTCGTCCACCGACTGCCGGCGGAAGGACGACACGAAGGCCCGCGTCTTCCGCTGCGAGTTCGAAAGCACCGAGCAGGTCCTGAACACCGTCGCGGAACTGCCCGGCGCCCTCGGCTACAGCGAACTGCGCTCCGCCGCCCCCACGAAGGGCCTGCACCGGCTGGAGCTGGACGGCCGGGCGCCGTCGATCGAGGACATCGCGGAGAGCGGCTACCCGTACCGGGAGATCGAGTACGCGTACACATACGGCCGCCCGCCCGCCAGCTCCCTCGTGTCCAGCTTCCTGAACTACCTGATCAGGGGCAGCGGACAGGACGTCATCCGGACGCACGGGCATCTGCCGTGCGGGACGCCGGAGGGGCTGAAGATCTGCGCGGAGGAGTAACCGCGGAACAGGAGCCGAGGAACAGGAACGTCGCCACGACGCCCAACGCCTTCACTCAATGGGCCCGGGCCGAGGAACGAGCCGCGCACCACACGCGGCGGAGAGGTCGTCCACCACCTTGTCCACCGGGTGGCCGGGCTGAATGAAGATGTGGTGGTACGCGCTCATGGTTCTCCCCACGGCCAGATAACGTCGAATCGGCCGCGCCCAGCGCGGTGCCGAGGCGGAAACGGCGGACGTCGGCACGTCCAGGGGCGAGCAGCACACCTGGCACGGTGTTCGCCCCGCCGAAGCACACGCGCGTCGATCACGACCACGCCCAGCAGACAGACCAGCGGCCCGGCGCATACGGCGGGAACGGCTTCCATGCCAGGTGCATTTCATGAGGCATTCGCCCCCGGATACGGCTCCGCCCCGGTGGCCGTACTTCCCACCGGGGCGGAGCCGTGGTCGAACCGGAGGGCTAAAGGAACGAGTTGATCTGGATCGTCTCCGTGCGGCCCGGGCCCACGCCGATCGCGGAGATCGGGGCGCCCGACATCTCCTCCAGCGCCTTCACGTAGTCCCGCGCGTTCTTCGGGAGGTCGTCGAAGGTCTTCGCCTTGCTGATGTCTTCCGTCCAGCCCGGCAGGTACTCGTAGATGGGCGTCGCGTGGTGGAAGTCGCTCTGGCTGTACGGGAGTTCCTCGACGCGCTTGCCGTCGATCTCGTACGCCACACACACCGGGATCCGCTCCCAGCCCGTGAGCACGTCCAGCTTGGTGAGGAAGAAGTCCGTGAGGCCGTTGACCCGGGTCGCGTAGCGGGAGATCACCGCGTCGAACCAGCCGCAGCGGCGGTCGCGGCCCGTCGTGACGCCCCGTTCGCCGCCGATGCGGCGCAGCGCCTCGCCGTCCGCGTCCAGCAGCTCCGTCGGGAACGGGCCCGCGCCGACGCGTGTCGTGTACGCCTTCAGGATGCCGATGACCCGGCTGATCTTCGTCGGGCCGACGCCGGAGCCCGTACAGGCGCCGCCCGCCGTCGGGTTGGACGAGGTCACGAAGGGATACGTGCCGTGGTCGACGTCCAGGAGCGTGCCCTGGCCGCCCTCGAAGAGGACGACCTTTCCGGCGTCGATCGCGTCGTTGAGGAGGAGCGTCGTGTCGCTGACGTACGGACGCAGCTTGTCCGCGTAGACCAGCAGCTCCTCCACGATCTTCCCGGCCTCTATGGCGCGCCGGTTGTAGAGCTTGGCGAGGATCTGGTTCTTGAAGTCCAGCGCCGCGTCGACCTTCTGGGTCAGGATCGACTCGTCGTAGAGGTCCTGGACGCGGATACCGACCCGGTTGATCTTGTCGGCGTATGTCGGGCCGATGCCACGGCCCGTCGTGCCGATCTTCCGGGAGCCGAGGAACCGTTCCGTCACCTTGTCCATCGTGGTGTGGTACGAAGTGATCAGGTGCGCGTTTCCGCTGATCAGAAGCTTCGACGTGTCGACGCCACGGTCGTTGAGCCCACTCAGCTCGGAGAGCAGGACGGCCGGGTCGATGACAACGCCGTTGCCGATCACCGGTGTGCATTCAGGCGAGAGGATTCCGGAAGGGAGAAGATGCAGCGCGTATTTCTGGTCGCCGACGACGACCGTGTGGCCGGCGTTGTTGCCACCCTGGTAACGCACCACATAGTCCACGGATCCACCGAGCAGGTCGGTGGCCTTTCCCTTGCCTTCGTCACCCCACTGAGCACCGAGCAGCACAAGTGCGGGCACAGGCGTACACCCCTTCCGGGCGGGGCATGTCCAAGGCCAGGGGACGTACATACGTAGGACGCACTCGTGCGATGGCTCGCACGAAGCAGTACGACGCAGTACGACGAAGCCTGAGCCGTCGAACCGGTTGCCCCGGAATAGACCAAGCCCCTGGCGCAATAGCGCAAGGGGCTCTTGCACAAAGATGCTACCCGAGGAAGGACCGAGGTGTCGGCTCCAGAGCCCGCCGAGAACGGTGCGCAGCAGCTTCTGGTGGTCATCGACCCGGTCGCCCGCCGGACCGACGGCGAATCAGTGCGCATCGCGAAAGATGTGCTGAGCGCGGGCGCGACCGCGAAAATCTGCCTGCCCGACGGCCCCGCCGAGTTCGCGCGGGCGCTGGCCCGCAGAGGCACGCGGCGGCCGGTGGTGATCGGCGACGACCGTGCCCTGCTGCGGACGGTGGCCCTGCTGCACCGGGAGCGCGAACTGTCCGCGGGCGCGCTGTCGCTGGTGCCGGTCGGGGTGTCGGTCGAGCTGGCGCGCTCTCTCGGGGTGCCCACCGGCGCCGTCGCGGCGGCGCGGGCGGTGCTCGACGGGGTCGTACGGCGGCTGGATCTGCTCGTCGACGACAGCGACGGGGTGGTGCTGGGCGATCTGCGGATCCCGGCGCTGCCGGCGGCGGACGAGCGTGCGGGGCGCGCGGGCGGACCGGGCGGCTCGTCCGTCTGGGACACCTGCCGGTCCCTGGTCCGGACGCTGGTCAAACCCGTGCCGCAGTTGCTCGCCGTCCACACGCACCGGCTGCGGGTGGAGGCGGACGGCGTCGTGCTGAGCGACCTGGACGAGCCGGTCGAGACCGTGACGGTGCGCTCGCGCGGCGGCCGGGCGGAGGTCGTGATCCGTACGCGCGCCTCGGCCGAGCCGATCACCGCGAGCGCGCTGTCGGTGACGGTCTCGGGCGCGGACTTCCGCTACCGGGCGGACGCGGCGGTGACGGGCCCGGTACGGACGCGGACCTGGACGCTGCGGGCGGGGGCGTGGGGGCTGACCTTGCCGGCGGACATCTGACGGGTGGGGCGACTCCCCATCGCGTGGCCCGGCGCGCCAAAAGCGCGCCGGAAGCGCCGGAAGCGCGCCGACATGACATCCCGTCGGCGGCGCGTCGGCCGCCTATCCGCCGAGCTGCTCCGCCTTGTGCTTCGTCCAGCGCTCCATGAGCGACCCCAGCTCCTCCTCCAGGAACTGGAAGAACTCCATCGTCTCGCTGATCCGGCGCCCCTGCGGCGTATCGGGACCGAAGTGGTCGACCCCCTCGCGCAAGGTGGCCTGCCAGCGGCGCAGCATGGAGTCGCGGTTGGTCAGCGTCTCGTACCACTGGTTGCCCTGCACGCGGTAGCGCTCGCGCCGCGAGCCCGGCTCGCGTTCGCGGATGACCATGTTCACCTGGGCGAGATAGCGGATCGCGCCGGAGACCGCCGCCGGGCTGACCTTCAACTGCTCGCCCAGTTCGGCGGAGCTCATGACGCCCTGCTCGGAGGAGAGCAACGCGGCGAAGACCCGGGCCGGCATGCGCGTCATGCCGGCCTCGACGAGCTGGGCCGCGAAGCGTTCGACGAACTGTGAGACGGCGGCTGCCGCCTCGTCGTCGTTGTCGCGGGCGTTGTCGCGGGCGTTGTCGCGGGCGTTGTCGCGGTCGTTGTCGCGGTCGCGGGCGCTACCGTCACGGCTGCCGTCACGGCCGTCTTCACGCCGCCGCTCACTCATGCGCTGACCTCAGTCCCTGTCACTGTCACTGTCACTGTGCTCATGGCGTCGTCTCTGTACTCGTGGCGTCTTCGGTGCCATCAACGCCTGGCGCGAGTCTATCGAGCCCATTTATACGCTTCCTTAACTTCACAAGTTTCTGAAAGAAGCGTACGTTCAGAAACATGACGAAGGCAATCACCGTCGCCGGACTACACAAGTCGTTCGGCCGGACGCACGCACTGGACGGCCTCGACCTCACCGTCGACTCCGGTGAGGTCCACGGCTTCCTCGGCCCCAACGGCGCCGGCAAGTCCACCACCATCCGTGTCCTGCTCGGGCTCCTGCGCGCCGACTCCGGCGCCACCCAACTGCTCGGCAAGGACCCGTGGCAGGACGCCGTCGCCCTGCACCGGCGGCTCGCCTACGTACCCGGCGACGTCGAGCTGTGGCCCAACCTCACCGGCGGGGAGGCCATCGACCTGCTCTCCAAGCTGCGCGGCGGGCTGGACCGGCGGCGCAGGGACGAGCTGATCGAACGGTTCGACCTGGACCCGACCAAGAAGGGCCGCGCCTACTCCAAGGGCAACCGGCAGAAGGTCGCCATCGTCGCCGCGCTCGCGTCCGACGCCGAACTGCTGCTCCTGGACGAGCCCACGGCCGGTCTCGACCCGCTCATGGAGGTCGTCTTCCAGGACGTCATCCTCCAGGCGAAGGCCGCCGGCACGACCGTGCTGCTCTCCAGCCACATCCTGGCCCAGGTCGAGAAGCTCTGTGACCGCGTGAGCATCATCCGGCAGGGGCGGAACGTGCAGTCCGGCACGCTCGGCGAGATGCGGCACCTCACCCGTACGACCGTCGAGGCCGAGACCGAGCGCGCGGCCACCGGACTCGACACCATGGCCGGTGTCCACGGGGTGCGAGTGACCGACCGCCGGGTGCACTTCGCCGTCGACGGCGCGCACCTGGACGCCGCGATCCGCAGGCTCGGCGAATTCGGCATCCGCAGCCTGATCAGCCACCCGCCGACGCTCGAAGAGCTGATGCTGCGCCACTACGGCGACGAGCTGGCCGCCAATGGGCACGCCAGCGAGCACGCCAGCGGGCACGCCAGCGGGCACGCCGGTGGCCACGTCAGCGGGGCTGCCCGATGACCACCGTCACGGCGCCCGCCGCCGGCCGCACGTCCGCGCCCGACCGGATCGGCTCCGGCGCCCTCGCCGGGACCGGGACCCTGATCCGCTTCGGCCTGCGCCGGGACCGCGTCCGTATCCCCGTCTGGGTGATCGCCCTCACCCTCGGCACGCTCTCCACGGCGGGCGAGTTCAAGACCCTGTACGCCACCGCCGGGGAACGCGCCACGGCCGTCGGCTCCATGGACAGCCCCGCCGCGCTCGCCATGACCGGCCCGCGCCACTACCTCGACGACTACACCATCGGCTCGATGATGGGCCACCAACTCCTCGGCTTCATGGCCGTCCTCGTCGGCCTCATGAGCGTCCTGATCATCACCAGGCACACCCGCGACGAGGAGGAGACCGGCCGCGCCGAACTGGTGCGTTCCACCGTCGTCGGCCACCACGCGCAGCTCGCGTCCGCGCTGGCCGTCGCCACCCTCGCCAACCTCGCGCTCGCCGCCCTGCTGACGCTGGGCCTCCTCTCGACGGGCGTCGACGGGATCGGCACGGGCGAGGCACTGCTGTACGGGCTCGCGCACGCCGCCGTCGGCCTCGTCTTCGCGGGCGTCGCCGCCGTCACCGTGCAGATCACCGCCCACACGCGCGGCGCCTCCGGCATGGCGCTCGCCGTGATCGGCGTCGCCTATGCGCTGCGGGCCTCCGGCGACGTGGGCAACGACGCGCTGTCCTGGCTGTCACCGATCGGCTGGGCCCAGCGCACGTACGTCTTCGTCGACAACCGCTGGTGGCCGCTGCTGCTCTGTCTGGCGCTCGCCGCGCTGACCGCCGCCACCGGCTTCGCGCTGAGCACCCGGCGCGACGTCGGTGCGGGCCTGCGCTCCGCCCGGCTCGGCCGGCGTACGGCCTCAGGCGCGCTCACCCGGCCCTTCGGCTTCGCGCTGCGACTGCACCGGGCGACGCTGCTGGGGTTCGGCGCGGGGCTGTTCCTGATGGGCGTGATGTACGGCTCCATCCTCGGCGACGCCGCCGACATGATGAAGGACATCGAGCAGGTCCAGGAGGCGCTGGCGAAGATCGGCGGCTCGTCCGTCGCCGAGTCGTTCGCGTCGATGGTGATGATCGTGATCGCCGTGGTCGCCGCCGTGTACGTGGTGATGGCAGCGCTCCGGCCGCGCGCCGAGGAGAGCGCGGGCCGCGCCGAACCGCTGCTGGCCACCGGGCTCTCCCGGGGCCGCTGGGTGGGCAGCCATGTGGCCGTCGCACTCGTCGGCGGTACGGGGCTGCTGCTCGTCGCCGGTCTTGGCTTCGGGATCGCGGGCGCGGCCTCGGTCGGGGACGGCGGCCTCGTCCTCCAACTGGTCGGCGCCGCCCTGGCGTACGCGCCGGCGCTGTGGGTGACGGTCGGCGTGGCCGTCGCGCTCTTCGGCTGGTACCCGCGCGCCGGAGCGGCGGCCTGGATCGTGCCCGTGTACGCGTTCCTGGTCGGGTATCTCGGGTCGATCCTTCAGTTCCCCGACTGGATGAACAACCTGTCGCCCTTCGGGCACGTACCGAAGCTCCCGGCCGCCGACATGAGCTGGACCCCTCTGCTCGCCCTCACCGCCGTGGCCACCGGACTGATCTGGCTGGGACTCGCGGGCTTCCGCCGACGGGACCTGGAGACGAAGTAACGCCCGGCAGCGCTCCTGGTCACATCTCCACCAGCAGCTCCTTCACCCCCCGGATCACATACCCCGGCTTCCACTGCGGCTCGGCGACGAGCCGCAGTGTCGGCGCCCGGCGCAGCAACTCACCGAACGACGCGCCCAGTTCGAGCCGCCCCAGCGCCGCGCCCAGGCAGTAGTGGATACCCGCGCCGAACGTCACATGCGGATTGTCGGCGCGGGTCAGATCGACGGTGTCCGGGCGGTCGAAGCGGGACGGGTCGCGGTTGGCGGAGCCGAAGAGAAGCGCGAGTTCGGCTCCGCGTGGCACGACCGTGCCGTCGATCTCGATGTCGTCGAGCACCCATCGCTCGAACATCTGGAGCGGTGTGTCGTACCGCAGCAGTTCCTCCACAGCTGTGGACAACGACGCCTCGCCGGAGCGCAGCGCCGCCAGCTGCCCGGGGTGCCGGAACAGCGTCCACCAGCCGTTGATGGTGGTGTTGACCGTCGCCTCGTGCCCCGCGTTGAGCAGGAGCGCGCAGGTGGAGATCATCTCCTGCTCGCTCAGCCGGTCCCCCGCGTCCTGTGCCGCGATCAGCGCCGAGAGCAGGTCGCCGCCGGGGGCGGCCCGCCGGGCGGCGATCAACTCCCGCAGGTAGTCGGTGAATTCGAGCGACGACCGGACCGCCCGCCGCGCCGCGTCCTCCGTCGGGTTCAGCTCGTACATCGCGCACATGTCGGCCGACCAGGGCCGCAGGAGCGCCCGGTCCGCCGCCGGGACTCCCAGCATCTCGGCGATGACGGCGACCGGCAGCGGCTCCGCGACCTCGGCGAGCAGATCACCGCCGCCCGCCGCGCACAGCCCGCCCACCAGCTCGGCGGCGAGCCGCCGCACGGTCGGGGCCAGCACCTCGACGGTGCGCGGCGTGAACGCCTTCGAGATCAGACGCCGGATCCTGGTGTGGTCCGGCGCCTCCAGGTCGAGCAGCCCGTTGCCGTTGAGGAGGTGGAACGGCTCGTGCGCCTCGGGTGGCGGCGTACGGCCGAACTCCTCGTGCGTGAAGCGGTGCAGATACGTCCGCCCCAGCCGCCGGTCCCGCAGCAGGGCGGACACATCGGCGTGGTGCGGGACCAGCCACTGGCGCGACGGCTCGAAGTAGTGCAGCCGGCCACGGTCACGCAGCTCCGCGTAGGCGGGATACGGATCGGCGACGAAGTCGACCGACCACGGGTCGAAGGCCGCGGCGGGAGCGGCCGGGCCGCGGAAGGAATCGAAGGAGGCTGCCATGCCTGCACGCTACTGAGCCGCGCCCGCGGCTCACAGGGCACAGCCCGACGGACTTGGCTACCTGACGTAGTCCTTGAGGATCTCGGTGTCGAGTTCGATGCCGACGGGATCAGGAAGGTAGAGCTTTTCGCCGAACTTCACCGAGTGCGTGTCCCGGTAACCTCCGCCCTCCGGGTCGGGCGCGCTGTTCACGGTGATCACACAGGCGTCGCGATCGATCAGCAGGAACAGCGGGATACCCACACCGGCGTAAGCACGAGGCTTCTCCCGACGGTCCCGACGGTCCGTATCCGAGTCGAAGGACGTGATTTCCACCGTCATCAGCACCCCGGCGGGATCAGCCCATTCGCCCTGACCCGCGAAGTAACCAGTCGGTGCCATTGACCCGTCCGGCCGGGCACGGCCCTTTCGGTACTCCTCCACCTGGAGCCCCTGATCGCTGCCGTAGAGCCACAGATCGGCCCGTACCTGCATGCAGCGCTGCTGAAGCCACCGCAGAATCTCGCTGTGGTCCCCATCCGGCATGCCCTTGTCCCCGATCCGTCCGCCGATGAACTCGAACCTGACGGCATCGGACTCGGCGGCGGCGAATTCAGCGATCCTTTCGAATTCGTCCACCGTCATCTGCTGCGATGTGCGCTCTGCCATGGCAGTCATGGTGCACCTCCTGTCAGGCACAGACCAGTGTGACGAACCAGAGCACCGAACGTTCCACTCTCCTGATCCGATCACGCGAACGAGTGATCACCCCGGAGTTACCAGCCTCGCCTCGTACGCGAACACCGCCGCCTGTGTGCGGTCACGCAGCCCCAGCTTCACCAGGATGCGGCTCACATGCGTCTTGATCGTGGACTCGGCGACGACGAGATGGTTGGCGATCTCCGCGTTGGACAGTCCCTGCGCGATCAGGACCAGGACCTCGGTCTCGCGTTCCGTCAGCTCTCCCATCTGGGCCAGCGCGGGCGCGCGCGGGGACTCCGCCAGCTTGGAGAACTCCGTGATCAGCCGGCGCGTCACCGTGGGGGCGAGCAGCGCCTCGCCGGATGCCACCACCCGGACACCGTCGGCCAGTTGGCGCGCCGACGCGTCCTTGAGCAGGAAGCCGGAGGCTCCCGCCCGCAGCGCCTGGTACACGTACTCGTCCAGGTCGAACGTGGTCAGGACGAGGACCTTCGCGTTCGCGTCCGCCGCCACGATCTCGCGCGTCGCCTCGATGCCGTTCAGCTCCGGCATCCGGATGTCCATCAGGACCACGTCGGGGGCGAGGGCCGCGACCTGGGTGACGGCCTCGCGGCCGTTCACCGCCTCGCCCACGACCTCGATGTCCGGCATCGCGTTGAGCAGCACCGAGAAACCCTCGCGGACCATCACCTGGTCGTCGACGATCAGTACGCGAATCGTCATGACCGACCCCCGTCGGCCGCCGGGGCCGCGTCCTGGCGCTCGTCCTCGTCCTGGGCGGCGACCGGTATGTACGCGGCCACCTCGTAGCCACCGTCCGGCAGCAGCCTCGCCGTCATCTCCCCGTTCAGCATGGACACCCGCTCCCGCATCCCCGTTATGCCGTGCCCGGCACCCGGTGAAGGCTTCACCAGCCCCTGCGGCGGCGTATTGACGATCCGCAGGCCGAGCCCGCCGAGCACGTACGAGACCTCGACCGTCGCCGTCGCCCCCGGCGCGTGCCGCAGGGCGTTGCTGAGGGCTTCCTGGATGATCCGGTACGCCGACAGCTCGACGCCCTGCGGCAGTCCCCGGACCGCCCCGGTGACCGCCTTGTCCACGGTCAGGCCCGCCTCACGGACATTGGAGAGCAGCCCTTCGAGCTCGGCGAGGGTCGGCTGCGGGGCGTCGGGGGCGTCGTAGTCCTCGGCCCGTACGACGCCGAGGACGCGGCGCAGCTCGGTCAGCGCCGAGACGGCGTTCTCCCGGATGGTGGCGAAAGCCTTCACCAGCTCGGGCGGCGGATTCTCCACGCGGTAGGGCGCGGCCTCCGCCTGGATCGCGACGACCGACATGTGGTGCGCGACGACGTCGTGCAGCTCACGGGCGATGGTGGTGCGCTCCTCGAGGAGCGTGCGCCGGCCGCGCTCGACCGCGTTGACGCTGAGCTGCACCGCCACCTCCTTGTTCGCGTCACGGCGGATGTGTACCGCGGAGACCGTCAGCAGGGTGAGCGCCGAGACGAAGAGCATGGGCGCGCTGGTCGAGCCGTACCCGGGGCTGCCGCCGAAGATCGTCCCGACGAACAGCGAATACACCAGCGTTATCACCCACATCCAGCCCGCGGTGCGCGGATTCGTCCGTATCGCGACGATCGTCATCACGGCCAGATACGACGCGAAGGAGGAGGGCGTCCATGGCCAGTCGGAGTACCAGGAACCGGGCGCGCCGGTGACCGCGGTGACCGCGAGGGCCAGCCACCAGGCGGCGACGGGCCTGACGAGGACCAGCAGGACCGGCGCCACCGTGAGCAGGTCGATACCCGTCCCGTTGCCGATCCCGACGACCAGCGCGAACAGCGCGCAGGAGGCGATCGCGAAGTGCGGGAACCATCCCGCGTACTGACGTATCGAGCCCGGCAGCCGGCGGGTGATCGGGCCGTCCGTCGCCATGCGCGGCAGCGGCCGGTAGGCGAAGGCGTCGTGGAAGAGGTCCTGGCGCAGGCCCTTGAGCATGCCCTCGGCCAGGCGGAACTCGGGGCTCCGGGGTTTCCCGGTCGCGGTCTTCGTCGCCTTCGTCGTCTTCGTCTGGGTGTTGGTCACGTTTTCAAAGGTAAGGGGAGGGACGGGCACCGGTCGTCACCAGTGATAGGGATCCTTTCCCGTCCCTCCAGAGGACTACGAGGGCACCCGCGAGAGCTACACGCGGCCGTCCGGGCGCCCCCGGCGCGAGCCTCCGGCGAGCACCTACGCGGTGCGCAGGAACACGTCCGCGTGCTCGGCCGCCCACTGCGCGAACGTACGCGCGGGACGCCCCGTGACCTCCTCCACCGTCCCGATCGGCGTCCGGCCCTCGGGCGGCGTGTTCCCGTACATCTCCAGCAGAAAGCCGATCACTTCCTCGCTCTGCCCGGCCGCCCGCCACTGCTCCAGTGCCTGCGCCTCGGTCAGCTCCACCACCTGGATCCGCCGGCCGCGGGCACCGGCCAGCGCGTCCGCCTTGTCCTGGATCGTCAGCGCCTCGGGTCCGGTGATCAGGTACGACTTGCCGCCGTGCCCGTCCTCGCTGAGCGCGACGGCGGCCACGGCACCGATGTCGCCCTCGTGGACCATGGCGCTCAGCCGGCCGACGAACGGCTCACGCACGGTGTCCTCGGCGCGGATGCCCTCCGCCCACGCCAGCGCGTTGGCCATGAATTCGACGGGCATGATCACGGTCCACGCGATGCCGCCCGCCTTGACCGCCTCCTGGAGCGGGGTGTCGCCGCCGCCGTTGAGCACGGTGATCCGGCGCACACCGGCCCGGGCCGCCAGCTCGACGATCTCGGGCCCGGTCTCCAGCGCCGCGAAACCCCCGCCGTCGAAGGTGATCAGATGCAGCCCGGTGACGCCTTCCAGGGCCGGGACGAGCGACGCCGGGTCGGCGAGGTCGCCGCGTACCACCTCGACGCCGTCGGGGAAGTCGGCCTTGGCGGGGTCGCGGGTCAGGGCGCGTACGGAGTGGCCGCGGGCGAGCAGTTCGAGGACTATCCGGCGGCCCACGGTGCCGGTGGCGCCGGTCACGAGGTTGACGTTCGCGTTCTTGGTCATGTGCCGAAGGTAGGAGGGCTTGCGGTCAGCTTCTGTCCGCAAGCCCGCAAGTCCCCAAGCTCGCCAGCCCGCAAGTCCCCCTCAGTACGCGAGCTGCGCCAGTTCCTCGGCCACCACCGCGCAGGCGTCCGCGCCGGGGTCGACGGGCGCGTAGTGCCCGACGCCCTCCAGGAGTGTGATGCCGACCATCTCCCCGGCCCTGGCCGCGGCGTCGACGTACGCCTCGGCGACGGCCTGCGGCACGACGATGTCGTCCCGGCCCTGCACGACGGCGGTGGCGATCCCGGTGGGCAGCAGCGCCGACGGGTCCGCGCTGTCCTTGCGCGCCTTCAACTCACCTTCCCCACCGAGGAGTTGTACGACGGCTCCGCCGCACACACCCAGCTCGACAGCGGTCGTGAAGTCCGCGATGGGCGCGATGGCGACGACACCGCGCAGCCGCGGGGGCGCGTCCAGCCGCCACGGCGACCCCTCGGGCAGCACATGCCGCGCCGCGGCCCAGAGCGCGAGATGGCCACCGGCGGAGTGCCCGGTGACCACGATCCGGCGCGGATCCGCCTGGGGGAGGGCGTCGGCGACGAGCGCGGGCAGCGCGTCCAGCACGGCGGCGATGTCGTCGAAGGTCTCGGGCCACCGCCCGGCGACGGGCCCGTCCCCGGATCCGTCCGCGGCCCCGCCACCGGATCCGTCGCTCCCCCGCCGGTACTCCACGTTGGCGACGGCGAACCCGCGCCGCGCCAGGAAGCCGGCGAACGGTGTCAGATGCCCCCGGTCGTAAGGCGCCCGCCACGCCCCGCCGTGCAGCACGACCACCAGCGGCACACCCTCGCGCCCGCCGCGCGGCGCGTAGAAGTCGACCACCTGATCAGGGTGCTCCCCGTACGCCGCGGTGACGTCCGGCTCCACCCTCGGGCGCGAGAACAGCGCCTCGGACTCGGCGAGGTCGCGGGCGACAGCGGCGACGTCGGTGGAGTCGGCAGCGGAATCATGGGCGGCGGAATCCGACACGCTGCTCCAACCTTTCGATGAGAGACCAGAATTGACCTGATCAGCGGGGACGCTACCAGCATCCACGCCACAGGTTTACGGCCCGGCCCCACCGCCGACGGCCCCGCCACCGCCGCACTCGGTCCGCACGCGTCGGCGCCCCCGTGATCAGGGCCTTCGCCGCCTTCCCTCGCCCACGAGTTGGAGGACGACGCTGGAGGACGACGATCGACACGGGCGTCTTGATCGCGCTGCCCGCACGGTACTTGGCGTCAGCCGTACCGCCGCTCCCGTACGCGGGTCGGACACTGCCGCCGTACGCGACGGTCACGCCCGACGGGGCGTGCCGCACAGCCGCGACGCCGATCGCCCCGGCGCGGTGCACGGCGTCGGCGTCGGCGTCGGCGTCGGTGTCGGCGTCGGTGTCCCGCCGCAACGGGGACGGCGCGGCCTACCCCGACGCCCACGCGTCGCCGGTCACACCCACCGCGTGCGCCACCGCGACCCCGCCCGGCGCGGCCACCACGGACCGTCGCCGCGTCACCGGTCCCCGCCGCAGATCGCCCGGTCGAGCAGTGCCTGGACGGCCTTCTCCGCGTCCAGCAGCCACTCGTCGTCCGACATCTTGCCGCTCGCGTTGACGACGACCGACCGCTGCCCGTCCTCACTCACCGCCGTCCTGATGGTCTGCCCTTCCAGGTCACCGCCGTGTCCCCAGCGGAATCCGCCGCAGCTCAGTGGCTGCCGCATCACCCCGAGCCCGTAGTGCAGCCCGGGGAAGACCACCTGGAAGTCCTCACCGGCGGGCACGGTGTCGCGCAGCTCCGCCATCTCGGCCGGCGGCAGCAGTCTGCCGCGCTGAAGGGCCGTCAGGAAACGGTCCAAGTCGCGTTCGCCGGTGATCAGTTGCCCCGCGGCCGACGCCCACGACACGTTACGAATGCTGGTGTCCGTCATGCCGGTGGATCCGGGAAGCTGCTGATACGTGTGCGTGTACGGCCCCTTGAGGCGCGGGTCGTCACCGGGGGCGTACGTCTGTGTCAGCCCCAGCGGGCGGACGATCCGGTCGCGGACCTCCGTGTCCCACGACTTGCCCGTGGCCTTCTCGATGACCATCCCGGCGAGCAGATAGCCGGTGTTGGAGTAACTCCACTTCGGCTCCGGGTCGTTCGGGTCGGCGGGCTCGAAGTCCGGCCGGTGCTCCATCGCCCTGGCCACGGCCTCCTCGGGGTCGTGGTGGTCGAACCTGGTCCGCTCGAAGTCGGCCGCCGTGTCGCCGGTGTCCTCGGTGAAGTCGTAGTTGTAGACGCCGCTGGTGTGCTGGAGGAGATGGCGCAGCGTGATGCGGCTGCCGTCGTTGCCGTTGCCCGCCACGACGCCGGGCAGCCACTTCTCCACGGTGTCGTCCAGCGACAGCCGCCCCTCGGCGACGAGTTGGAGGACGACCGTCGACACGAACGTCTTGGTGACGCTGGCCGCGCGGAAGCCGGCCTCGTGCGACACCGGCCGCCCGGTGCCCAGTTGGGCCTCCCCGGCGACGGCGTGCGTACGGCGCTGTCCGTCACGCACCTGTACGGAGATGCCGATGTACCCGGCCTTCTTCAGCGTGCGGTTCACCTCACGCTGCAACTGCCTCTGCGACAGCGCCTCCCCCGCGGAGGCCCGGTCGCCCCCGTCGGTCCCGTGCGCGGGCGCGGGCGCGGCGGACACCCCGAGGGACACGGCGCAGACGGCGGCGGTGACGAGCGCGGTGACCACGGGCAGCCGCGGACGGCGTGCGGTTCTGGCGTAAGTACTCATGGCCATCAGCCTGTTGGAACGGGCGCCCCGATCCCATGACGGAGGCACCCATCTGCGGGGTGGGGGTATCCCCAGGCGGTGGGTGAGGTTCGCCGGCCGGGGTTCCCGGCCGGGAGCGGCACAGCGGCGGGGCCGGGGAATCGCCCCCGGCCCCGCCGCTGTCGCCACACCTACCTCGGCTCAGCCACGGATGTCCCCCAGGACCTCACCCAGCACCCGCGCCGCCCGCTCCGCGTCGCGGAAGCCCACGTACAGCGGCGTGAAGCCGAACCGCAGCACGTCCGGTCGTCGCAGGTCGCCGACGACACCGCGCGCGATCAGCTCCGCCATCACCGCCGGCGCCTGCGCGCACCGCAGCGCCACCTGGCTGCCGCGCTCCACGTGCGCCACCGGCGTCAGCGAGGTGACCCGCCCCGCCGGGGCGTACGCGTCCACGCACCGCAGGAAGAAGTCCGTGAGCGCCAGGCTCTTGGCCCGCAGCACGTCCGGCGAAACGCCGTCCCACACGTCGAGCGCCGCTTCCAGCGCCAGCATGGAGAGGATGTCGGGCGTGCCGACCCGGCCGCGCGTCGCGCCGTCCGCCGCCGAGTAGCCGGGCGTCATCCCGAACGGATCGACGTGCGAGGTCCAGCCCGGCAGCGGTGAGTCGAAGGCCGCCAGGTGCCGCTCGGAGACGTACAGGAAGGCCGGTGAACCCGGCCCGCCGTTCAGGTACTTGTATGTGCAGCCGACCGCCAGGTCGACCCCGTGCTCGTCCAGCCCGACCGGCAGCGCGCCCGCGCTGTGGCAGACGTCCCAGATCGCCAGCGCGCCCGCGTCGTGCAGGGCCGCCGTGATGCCGGGCAGGTCGTGGAGCCTGCCCGTACGGAAGTCGACGTGGTTGACGAGCGCGGCGGCCGTACGCGGCCCGAGCGCGCCCGGCAACTCGTCCACGGTCACCGGCACCAGGCGCTTGCCGGTCATCCGCGCGGCCGACTCCGCGATGTACCCGTCGGTCGGGAACGTCGCCGCGTCGACCAGGATCTCGTCCCGGCCGTCCCCGGCGATACGCGCGGCGGCCACAACCGCCTTGAAGACATTGACACTTGTGGAGTCACCGACCACGATCCGGCCGGGTGCCGCGCCGACCAGCGGCGCGATCCGGTCGCCGATCCGCTCCGGCGCGGTCCACCAGCCGCCCTCGGTCCAGGAGCGGATGCGCAGCTCGCCCCACTGCCGGGTGATGACGTCCTGGATCCGCTCGGGCACATGGCGGGGCAGCGCGCCGAGCGAGTTGCCGTCCAGGTAGACGGAGTCCTCGTCGAGCGCGAACAGCTCGCGGCGCGCGGCCAGTTCGTCTGCGGCGTCGAGCTCGGCGGCGCGTTTCAACAGGGCCTCTGAAGCCACCGGCACCTCAGACATGGCTGCGCGCCGTCCACAGCTCCGGGAACACGTTCTTCTGGGCCCGCTTCTCCAGCCACGCGACACCGGCGGAGCCGCCCGTCCCGGTCTTGGAGCCCATCGCGCGCCGCGTCGCCACGAGATGGTCGTTGCGCCAGCGCCACACCAGCTCGGCGACGTCCGTCAACGCCTCGCCCAGCCTGATGAGTTCACCGTTCTGGTCGGGCTCCGCGTAGATCCCGGCCCAGACCTCCTCGATCACCGTCGACGGCTCGTACTTCTGCGTGAAGTCCCGGTTCAGCGCCGACGCCGGTATCGGCAGCCCGCGCCGCGACAGCAGGCCCAGCACCTCGTCGTACAGGCTCGGCTCCTGGAGCGCCTTCTCCAGCTCCGCGTACACACGCGGCGCGCCCCGGTGCGGTACGAGCATGGACGCCGACTTGTCGCCGAGCAGGAACTCCAGCCGCCGGTACATCGCCGACTGGAAGCCGGAGCCGTCACCGAGCGCGCTGCGGTACGAGTTGAACTGCGCGGGGGTCAGCTGGCCCAGCGGCGTCCACGACGCGTTCAGCGCCTCGAACTCGCGCACCGAGCGCTTCAGCGCGTCGACCGCGACCGGCACCCGGTCCTCGCGCAGCGCGCGCGACGCGGTCTCCCACTCGTGGACGATGACGGTGAACCACAGCTCCATCACCTGGGTGGTCACCAGGAAGACCATCTCGCCCGGGTCGTCGGACATCGGGTGCTGGAGATGGGTGAGGACGTCCGCCTGGACGTAGTCCTCGTACGGGGTCGTACCCGCGAAGTCGAGATTCGGGGCTTCCGAACCGGCTCCGGAGGCATCGGGGTGCTGCGACATCTCTGTCTCCTCGATATTGCTACCGGGTAGCGGTCCGCCCCTTCGAATCGGCATCGGAGCTCCGGTCCCCTGTTCGCATCATAATCCCGACTTCACGGCACCGCCGGACCTGTGATGTACGTCCCGCTCGAAGAGTATGGCCATGCATTCGCACGGCAGCCGTGCAGGCCCTTGATCTGCTGCATCATCGCCGGGGCGGGCTCGCCGTCACCGCCGCAGGTGACATGACCCCGGCCGATACGGTGGCCGACCTCGTGATTGATGATCAGCGCGCGGTACTCGGTGACCGGGCCGTCGAACTGCTCGGACCCCAGCACCCACCGCTTGAGATTGACCACGACGGTGCGGCCGACGGTGCAGTTCACCTCGCCGCGCGTGAGCAGGCCGGCGGCGCCGCAGATCCGGTCCACCGTGCCCGGCGTCGCTATCTTGACGTCGAAGTCGGAGTGTCCCGAGCCGACGAGCTGGAAGGAGTTGCGGCCGTCGGTGGTCCACCCCTGGGGGTGCGCCAGGATTGTCTCGATCTCGACGGCGGCCTGCCGCTCGGAGAGCTCGATGCCCTTCTCGACCTGGACCTTGTAGCGGCGCACGGTGTCGCCGGAGCCGACCGGCGAACCGGTGGAGCGGGCGGTCGTGAAGGTGCCGGGGCCGTCGGCGGGGACGGGGATACGGCGCGTGGACCCGGCGGAATCACGAGGGCCGGGATTGTTGCCGGGGCTGTTGCCGGGGCTGAGCGACGGAGCGGGCGGCTCGGCCGCCCCGGTCGTGGGAGCCGGGGCCTCGCGGGTCTCACCGGCCTCGGCGTCGGCCGCGGACCCGCTCCCCGACCGGGCCGCGAGGGCCGCGCCGCCACCGACGAAGACGGCGATCAGACACACACCGAGGAGCGCGGGGCGGGCGAACGGACGGCGACGGGCTACGACACGCTTGCCCAAGACGGACTTCTCCCCTGCTTCGACCGGAGTCAACGGGGAGAGGGTGCCGGGGCCTCGTACCGGATTCGATGGCGTGTGCGATCGTATCGACCGCTCACCGCAGGTCCGTAGCCTTTCGGACGGCCACGGACCTGCGACGAAGCGGTGCGGGGCCGGCGACGGACCGGCCCGCGGCCTCAGCCGAGGGTGTCGGCCGCCGCCGCCGAGGAGTCCCGCAGGAAGGTGGAGCAGCGCTCGTACTCGTCCTCTTCGCCGATCACCTGCGCGGCGCGGGCGAGAGCGTGCAGGGCGCGCAGGAAGCCGCGGTTCGGCTCGTGCTCCCACGGCACCGGGCCGTGCCCCTTCCAGCCGCTGCGGCGCAGGGAGTCGAGGCCGCGGTGGTAGCCGGTACGGGCGTACGCGTACGACTCGACCACCCGGCCGTTCTCGAACGCGTCGTCGGCGAGCTGGGCCCACGCGAGCGACGAGGTCGGATACTTCGCCGCGACATCGGCGGGCGCCGTCCCGTTCGCGAGGAGCTCGCGCGGTTCGGGGTCGTCGGGCAGGTGCGTGGGGGGCGGTCCCCCGAGAAGATCTTTATGGATGGCCATGGTTCCGAGTGTCCCAGGTCGCGCCGGATTCCGTGGCGGTGGTGGGTGGTACGGGTCCGCCACCCGCGATCGGGTGGTCCGTGGTGCGGGTCCGCCACCCGCGATCGGGTGGTCCGTGGCGTGGGTCCGCCACCCGCGATCGGGTGGTCCGTGGCGTGGGTCCGCCACCCGCGATCGGGGCCCCCCGCCCCGTACCGCCGCGCCTCACGCGTCCGCCGTGGACGCGCCCCCTCCCGCCCCTTCCCCCAGCCCCCTGCGCACCGTCGACGGCTCCAGCGGTGGCGACGAGAGCCCGCAGTTCACCTTGCACTGGGGCAGGCTGGGCGCGGCCTCGGCCTTCCCGCCGGGGGCCGCCTGCGGTGTACGCACCGCCACGAAGGCGATCAGCGAGCCGAGCACCAGCACCCCCGCGCACAGGGGCATGGCCCGGTGGAACGCCGCGTCGAACTGCGTCGCCGAGCGGTACACCTCCGGCCCCATCCCCGCCAGCAGCGGCAGCGCGGCCACCGCGAGCAGACCCGCGGCACGCGCCGCCGCGTTGTTGATGCCGCTGGCCAGACCCGCGCGCGAGTTGTCGACGGACGCCAGGACCGTCGCGGTCAGCGGCGCGACCAGCGTCACCATGCCGAGCCCCATCACCACCAGCGCGGGCAGTACGTCCCGTACGTACGAGGCGTCGGCGCCGCCGCCCACCCGCAGCATCAGCAGCAGCCCGCAGGCGCACAGAAGCGGCCCCACCGTGAGCGGGATACGCGGCCCGATCCTCGCGCCCAGCTCACCCGACTTCGCGGAGAACAGCAGCATCAGCGCGGTCGTGGGCAGCAGCGCCGTCCCGGCGCCGAGCGCCGAGTAACCCGCGACCACCTGAAGCTGCAACGCGGCCAGGAAGAAGAACCCGCCGAACGCCGCGTACACACACAGCGTCACCAGATTGACGGACGTGAACAGCCGCGAGGAGAAGATCGACGGCGGCAGCATCGGATCGGGCCGGCGCCGTTCCAGCAGTACGAACCAGGCACCCACCAGCACCCCCGCGGCCCCGGCCCACCACACCTTCGCGATCAGCGCGTACGTCACCAGGCCCAGCGCGACGGCGCCCAGCACCGCGCCGAGCACGTCGAACCGGCCGTGCGCCGCCGGATCCCGCGACTCCGGTACGTGGCGCAGCGCCACCGGCACACAGATCGCGGCCAGCGGCACGTTCAGCAGGAAGACCCACCGCCAGCCGGGCCCGTCCACCAGGAACCCGCCCAGGAACGGCCCGACGGCCGCCCCGACACCCCCGAACCCCGACCACAGCCCCACGGCCCGCGCCCGGTCGTCCGGATGGAAACTGGCCTGGATCAGCGCCAGCGACCCGGGCACCAGCAGCGCCCCGCCCACCCCCTGGAGCGCCCGCGCCAGGATCAGCACCTCGGCGGTGGGCGCGACACCGCACAGCAGCGACCCGAGGGCGAACCACACGGTGCCCACCACGAAGATCCGCCGCCGCCCGTACCGGTCCCCGAGCGACCCGCCGAGCAGGATCAGCCCGGCGAGCGTGAGCATGTACGCGTTGAGCGTCCACTGAAGGTCGGCGAGGCTCGCGTGGAGATCGTCACCGATGTGCGGCAGTGCGACATTGACGACGGTCGAGTCGAGCAGCGCCATGCTGGAACCGAGCACTGTCGTCAACACGATCCACCGGCCGGAGGCCGTGCCCAGCCTGATGTCCATAGGGGGATCATCCCCGCCGAGACGCCACGTGGCGAGCACAGGAGCTATGTGGCGGGCACGGGAGCCGGGCGGGAAGCGCCGGAGCTACCCGACGAGCCTGCCCAGCGCGCGGATCAGCGCGTCCGTGCCCTGTTCCGCCTTGGCGCGCGGGCAGCCCACGTTGAGCCGTACGAAACCCTCGCAGCCGTACGTCGTACCCGGCATGATCGCCACCTTCTCGCGCTCGATCAGCTCGCGCTGGAGCGCGGCGTCGTCCACGCCCAGCGCCCGCAGGTCTATCCAGGCCAGATAGCCGGCCTCCGGCGGGCGCCAGCCGAGTTGGGGGAAGGCCGCGTCGAGGCGGGCGGCGAGCGTGCGGAGGTTGGCCACGACGTACGCGTTGAGCGCGTCCAGCCAGGGCGCGCCCTCGCGGTACGCGGTGATGTGGGCCGTCAGCGCGAGAACGGCCGGGGAGGCGAGACCCTCGGCCGTCAGCATCCGGCGCATGAACTCCGCGTGGTCGTCCGGGTCGCCGATGATGCCGTACGAGCCGCTGAGCGCCGGGAAGTTGAAGGATTTCGACGCCGAGGTGACGATGGCCCACCGGCCGGTGCCGAACCGGGTCCACGGCAGATGGCGGCCACCCGCCGCGACGAATTCGGGGTGCACGAAGTCGGCGTGGATCTCGTCGCTGATCACCGCCACGCCGTACGCCGCCGCGAGCCCGGCGAACGCCGCCAGCTCGCTCTCCGTCCACACCCGGCCCGTCGGGTTGTGCGGCGAGCACAGGATCAGCACCTTGCTGTCGCCGCGCGCCAGCTCCCGCTCCAGCGCCGCCGTGTCACCCACGGGCACCCCGCGCAGCTCGCGGCCGAGCCCGGTGACCGCCTTGCGGAAACCGTCGTACGTGGGGGTGTGGACGACCACGCCGTCGCCGGGGGCGGACCACATCCGCAGGAGCTGCGACACCTGGCTGAGCACGGACGGCGCGTACACGACGCGGTCGGTGTCCAGCTCGGTGTCGTAGCGCGTGGTGAACCAGTGCCGCAGCGCCGACAGGAAGTCCTCGTGCCGCCAGTCCGTGTAGCCGAGGACGCCGTGCGCCAGGCGCGCCTGAAGGGCGGCGAGCACCTCGGGCGCACAGGCGAAGTCCATGTCGGAGATGGTGAAGGGGAGCAGCCCGTCGACGCCGAAGCGGTCGGCGACGCCGTCCCACTGGACGCTCCAGGTGCCGCGGCGGTCGACGGGGGTGTCGAAGTCGTAGCCCACGGTGGGTGATCCTCCTCGGCTCGGAACAGCACACGGACCCGGCACCTCAGGAGGTACCGGGCCCACTGTGTACGGCAGTCGCCCGCTTGGGCCTGGTGGCTGCTTGGGCTTGGCGGCTACTTGAGCTTGGTGCCCGTGGAACGCAGCGCCCCGCACGCCTCGGTCACGCGCTTCGCCATGCCCGCCTCGGCCAGCTTGCCCCAGGTGCGCGGGTCGTAGGTCTTCTTGGAGCCGACCTCGCCGTCGACCTTCAGCACACCGTCGTAGTTGCGCAGCACGTGGTCGGCGACCGGCCGCGTGAAGGCGTACTGGGTGTCGGTGTCGAGGTTCATCTTCACGACGCCGTTCTCCAGCGCCGTCGCGATCTCCTCGGCGGAGGAGCCGGAGCCGCCGTGGAAGACGAAGTCGAAGGGCTGGCTGCCGGCGGGCTTGCCGTACTTGCCCGCGACGCCCTCCTGAAGGTCCTTCAGCAGCTCGGGACGGAGCACGACGTTGCCCGGCTTGTAGACGCCGTGCACGTTGCCGAAGGACGCGGCCAGCAGGTAACGGCCCTTGTCGCCCAGGCCCAGCGCCTCGGCGGTGCGCAGCGCGTCGTCGACGGTGGTGTAGAGGGAGTCGTTGATCTCGTGCGTGACTCCGTCCTCCTCACCGCCGGTCGGGGTGATCTCCACCTCAAGGATGATCTTCGCGGCGGCGGCCTTCGCGAGCAGCTCCTCGCCGATGGCGAGGTTGTCGGCGAGGGTCTCGGCGGAGCCGTCCCACATGTGCGACTGGAACAGCGGGTTCCGGCCGGCCTTGACGCGCTCCGCGGAGACGTCGAGGAGCGGACGCACGTAGGTGTCCAGCTTGTCCTTGGGGCAGTGGTCGGTGTGCAGCGCGACCGTGATGTCGTACTTCGCGGCCACGATGTGCGCGAACTCCGCGAGCGCGACCGCGCCCGTCACCATGTCCTTGTTGTACTGGCCGCCGAGGAACTCCGCACCACCGGTGGACATCTGGATGATGCCGTCGCTCTCGGCCTCCGCGAAGCCGCGCAGCGCGGCGTGCAGAGTCTGGGACGAGGTCACGTTGATGGCCGGGTAGGCGAACTTGCCTGCCTTCGCCCGGTCGAGCATCTCGGCGTAGACCTCGGGGGTTGCGATGGGCATCGGGCCGCTCCTTGTATGTGCGGGTGTGAGGTGCTCTGTCCCTGACCTGGGGGCGACGTCATTGTCGCCCTCATCCTTCCAGATCCTTTTCCGTACGGTGAGGCTCCCGGGCTCAGACCAGGCCGAGGTCCGGCAGGGTGTACGCGCTGACGTACCGGACCCCCGCGGCCTCGACGGCACGGGCGGCGCCGCGGTCGACGATGACGGCGACGGCGACGACCTCGCCACCGGCCTCACGCACCGCCTCGACGGCGGTCAGCGGGGACCCGCCGGTCGTCGACACGTCCTCCACGACCAGACAGCGGCGGCCCTTCACGTCCGTGCCCTCGATGCGCCGCTGCATGCCGTGGGCCTTGCCCTGCTTGCGTACGACGAACGCGTCCAGGCTCGTACCGCGCGCGGCGGACGCGTGCAGCATCGACGTCGCGACGGGGTCCGCGCCGAGGGTCAGGCCACCCACGCAGTCGTAGTCGAGACCGGCGGTCGTGGCGGTGTCGAGCATGACCTGCCCGACCAGCGGTGCGGCCTGTCCGTCCAGCGTGATGCGGCGCAGATCGATGTACCAGTCGGCCTCGATGCCGGACGAGAGGGTCACTTTGCCGTGCACGACGGCCTTGTCCTTGATCTGCCGGAGCAGATCGGCGCGTACGTCAGTCATGGCCCAGAGCTTACGGCCCGGGGTCCGGGCGCCCGCTGGTGAGCCTCCTCAGAGCCGGCGCCAGCTCCAGGTCGCCCGGATCTCCAGGGGGTCGATGGGGGTGACCAGCCGCGGTGCCGTGTTGAGCCCGTTCGGCGGGCCGGTCTGCGGTTCCACACAGACCGCCTCGGCCTGCTCGTCGTAGACGACCGCCCACTCGGCGGCGCTGGTCACCTTGAGTTCGAGCCGCCCCGGCCACGTCAGCGTCGCCTCGACGCCGTCGGGCATCCCGAAGCAGTCGTCCCACGGGCCGGGCCGGGGGTCGATACGGCGCCCGGTCGGCAGATGGTCCGCACCGCGCTCCTCCTGCCACGCGGCCGCGGCGGCGAAGTCGAGGCGTACGGCGTCCTCATCGGCGGTGGCGCCGTCGAGGTGGCGCAGGAACCACGGGTGCCAGCCCGCCTGGGCGGGGAAGGAGTCGTCGTACGTCTCGACGCCCAGCGTGAGCGTCAGCGAGTCGTCGGTCAGCTCGAAAAGCTGTGTGACCCGGCCGGTGTACGGCCAGGGGTCGGCCAGCTCGTATGTGAACGCCGCCTCGCTCTCGCCCTTGCGGGCGGTGCGCCAGGAGGTGTCGCGGCCGGTGCCGTGGATGGCGTGCGGCGGGGAGTTGAGGGGCAGTTGATGGGTGACGCCGCCGTTGCGGAACCGCCCCTCCTCGGTCCGCCCGCACCAAGGCACCATCGGGAAGCAGCCGTAGCGGTCGCCCTGCCGCAGCAGTTCGGTACCGCCGACGCGCAGACTCGCGACGCGGCAGCCGTTCGCCGGATGGATGGTCAACTCGGCGTCGCCGGCCGCCAGTCGGATCTCGCGCTTCTGGTCCGTGTCCGTACTCACGCCATGACCCTAACCGGCGGGGCCCGGCGCACGGCTCAACGCCTGCGCCGCAGCGCGCGCCCGACGACGACGGCCCCCGCGATGGCGAGCGCGGCGGCGGGCGCCACCCACCGCAACGCGGCCCCGGCGCCCCCGGCGTCGGGCGCCTGCTCGGGCGCGTAACGCCCACGGGGCGGCGCGTGATCGACCTCCTCGGCGCTGCGCCCGATCATGGTCCGCCGGGCATGCGCGGCCTCGGCGGGCGGATCGAGCGGTACGAGGAAGTCCCCCTCCCCGGAGGAGGTGACCCCGAACTCGGCGGACGCGTCGAGCGCGTCGAAGCCACCCGGCTCGGTCAGTTCGGGATCGTCCGGGTCGAGGTCGTCCGGGCCGGGGGCGGCGGGCGCGTCCGTGCCGGAGTCCGGCCCGTCGCCCGGAGCCCGCTCGCCGCCACGGGGCTCGACAGGCGGCTCGACTCGGGGCTCGACACGCGGCTCGACGGCGGGCGTTCCGTCCGAGGCCGGTACGGTCCGGGCCTGCCCGCCCGCGGGGCTCTCCGCCGTCCCCTCCGCACCGTCAGGGGCGGCGGTACCCGGCTTCGCCAGCGCCGCGACGAAGCGGTCCAGCAGTCTTCGGGCCGTGGCCTCCGACGTCGACGCCGCGATGTCCGACAGCCGGCCGTCCGACACCGGTGTCCACGTGGCCGTGAAGGCGACCGTCGTACCGCCGGCCGTCTCCGTCAGCCTGATGCGGACGGAGACCTTGGCGGAGCCCGTACCGCGTACCTCCGCGCCCTCGCCCTTCGCCGTGAAGGCGCCCGCACGCTCCGTGAGCGTCAGCGCGCCGCGGTACGTGATCGTGTGGCCGCCCACCCGGGCCTTCAGACGGCCCGAGAGCGGGCCCGCCGACGCGTCCGCGTCCTGTTGGAGTCCGGGGACGCAGCGCGCGACGCGGGCGTGGTCCCGCAGCGCCTCGCGGAGGGTCTCAGCCGGAACCGGAATGAACGCCTCATGCTCCATGGGATCCGAGCCTACTCAGCCCCGCCGCATCAGGCGCCTCTCCGCGCACAACCCGGACCATCACTGCCCGTCACCGCCCATCAGCCCGCGTACCGCGGATGCACCAGCGTCGACGGCGGCAGATCGCGCAACCGGGTGCGCTCCGCCCCGAGGACGCCCGCTTCGAGCACCGGCGCCGCCAGCGAGCGCAGCGGGGGCGCGTCCGGGGAGAGCGCCACCCCCGGCGCCCGGCCGACGGCGGCCAGGACGAACCCCCAGTCCCCCTCCGCGGCCGTCTTCCCGTCGTGCGCCCGGTCCGGCCCGGCCGCGAACCCGGCCACCCGCCCCGTGGCGCTGTACGGACTCGTGCCGAAGCCGGCCGCCCGCAGCGTCGCGTCCACCGTCCAGTACGTACGCGGCCGGGCCGCCGGCGGACCCGCGTGCACCGCCAGCCGTCCGCCCTTGGCGAGCACGCGTGAGGCGAGCCCGTAGAACTCCTCCGAGTAGAGCTTGGTGCTCGGGGTGATCCCGGGATTCGGCAGGTCCGAGATGACCACGTCGTACGCCACCGCCCCGGACGCCCCCCGCAGCCACGCGAACGCGTCCGCGTACTCCACCCGGAATCGCGGGTCGTCGTACACATGCCCGTTCAGCCCCGCCAGCGCCGGATCCGTGCGGGCCAGGCGCGCGACGCCGGGGTCCATCTCCACGAGCGTGACCGAACGGACGTCCGGATAGCGCAGGACCTCGCGGGCCGCGAGCCCGTCGCCGCCGCCCAGGATCAGCACGCGCGCGTGCCGGCCGCTCATCGCGGGATGCACCAGTGCCTCGTGATACCGGAACTCGTCGCGCTCGCTGACCCGCAGCCGCCCGTCCAGATACAGGTCCAGCGGCCCCTCACGCCCGCCCGTGAGGACGACTTCCTGGACGTCGGTCTGGACGGCGACCCGCACCCCGTCCCCGTACACCGCGCGCCTCGCGGCCCGCTCGAAGTCGTCCACCATGACGGCGGCGGTGCCCAGCACCGCCAGCACCAGCACGTTCACCAGCAGCAGCAGCCCTCGCTCACGGCCCGTCAGGTCGCGTCCGAAGACCCAGAGCACGAGCGCGCCGCCCGCCACCACATTGACCGCGCCGGTCAGCAGCGCGCCCGTCAGCTGCCCGAACCACGGCAGCAGCAGGAACGGGAAGGCGAGCCCGCCGACCAGCGCGCCGACATAGTCCGCGGCGAAGAGATCGGCGACGGTCCCGCCCGCGTCCTGTCGCGACACGCGCTGGATGAGCGTCATCAGCAGCGGGATCTCGGCGCCGATGAGGATCCCGATGGAGAGCGAGAAGCCGATCAGCGCGTACCGCGACTCGCCCATCCAGGCGAATGTCGCGTACAGCACCAGCGCCGAGCAGCCCCCGAGCAGCGCGAGCGCCGCCTCCACCAGACCGAATCCGACGGCCGCCCGGCAGCGCAGCCGCTTCGCGAGCAGCGAGCCGAGGCCCATCGCGAAGACCATCAGGGACAGGACCACCGACGCCTGCGTGACGGAGTCGCCGATCAGATACGACGCGAGGGCGACCAGCTCCAGCTCGTACACAAGTCCGCACGCGGCGCAGACGAAGACCACGGCGAGAATCAGGAAGCGACCCGCGCTCGGTCGGACGGGCAGTCGCGCCGCGCTGTCCGGCGGCGCGACCACAGACTGGTCGATCATTCCAGTAACGCTACGTCACGACTTCCGTGCGGCTTGTCACCCACAAGAGTGGTAACCGGCGTTCGCACCCGTTCCGTTGACGTTCTCACGCCGCGCCGAGCCCCCGACACTGCCCCGGCCCCGACACCGGCCCGGCCCGGCCCCGCTACAGCGCGGCCGGCACCCGCACCCCGACTCTCGTCCGGGTCACCACGAGCGCCCCCTCCTGTGGATACGCGTGCCAGGTCCGCCAGGCCACCTGCCCCTCGTGCCGCTGCACGAGCATCGCCGTGAACGCGTGCGGTTCACCCGGGAACGTGCCCGCGAGCCCGTTCGGATGGTCGGCGACCAGCGCGAGCAGTTCCTGCGCGCGCCCCGCGAACGAGCCCTGCGACAACGTCTCGACGCGTGCGGCGAATTCGTACTCCCAGTCCCCCACGCGCTCGGCGACCCCGAGCGGCAACGGCGTACTGCTGCCGGGGATGCAGGCCACCGTCTCGGAGCAACTGCCCTGCTCCTCTTCGAGAAGCACCTGGTGGGAGGCGCCGAGAAGCCTCATCTGGACCTTGGCGCCGGTGAGTTCGAGATCGAGGACGGCGAGGGCGGGCAGCGGCTCGCGCCCCAACGCCCAGGCCAGATCGGCGGCACGGGTGTCGGTGTAGGCGGTATTGAGGGTTCTGAGCATGGGTCGGCTCCGCAAACACGCTTGGCAAGTGGACCGGGTGGCGTCCCGGAGGATGAACGGAATGAACTGAACTCTGTGAGCTGGGAATTGAGAACGGGAAACGGTGAACTGGGGGCTGAGAGCTGAGGATTGACGGCAGTTGGAGATCGTCTGCTCGGCTCCGCGCGAAGGTCCGAGGTTCGAGGCCCAAGGTCCGGGGGCTGGAAAATCTCAACAGCGAGCGAATCACGAAGTAAGGGGCGCTCACAGCGTTTTTACCCAACTTGACGGGGTTTCCATCCCCTCGGGGGCACCACAGTTCAACTGTTCAATGAAAAACCGCTCATCGGCCCGCCACCGACACACCACCGGCTCGCCACCGGCTCACGTCGGCGCCGACGTGCGACGTCAACATGAAGGTGCCCGGCG
>NZ_JARJHW010000040.1:0-47146 GCF_040560175.1 Streptomyces panacea | reverse complement strand
TGGGCGGGGCGGTCAAGGGGTAGGAGCTTCGTACGACAACCGCGGACACGGTGGTCTCCCGGGAGCGCGGCCCCGGCGTTCCCGGGACCCACGAACTCACCGCGCTCGCAGGCGTGCTGTGGTGCACGCCTGGCGAACCGCGCGTCGCTCCCGCCACCTTGCGCGAGCGACGCACCGCCGCCCTCGCCGGCGTACTCGGTCTCATGCCGCGCGAGCCGGTGACGGCCACGGGTCGGGACGACGAGTCGGCCGGGCTGCCGCGGTCGGCGGTCACGACGCGCCGGGGGGCGTAAGTGAGACCGGCGGCGAAGCCGCTGCCGCTGCCGGGGACCCAGGTCGAGGACGTCCTGGAACAGCCCCACACCGGCTACCAGGCGCGGATGGCGGCGACACCGAACCGGAGCGGCTCTTCGCGGTCGGGGCGGGCGGGGAGGCCGGGCAGGAGTACCTGGACGCGATCGTCGGCCATTTCTGGGGAGTTGTCCGGGGGTGAGCGCCCGCCGAGGCCCCACCCGGCCCCGGGCGGGGCCGATTTCGGACGGGAGTGAACCGGCGGGTGGTGGAAAGGCGTCCTCACCAGCGTAGTTCGCTGTAGTCGACATCGGGAGACGCACCATGGAGCAGCGCCGGACGGCCGACCTGACCACCGTCACGACGACCGAGTTCGCCTCGGACGCCATCGAGTTGCTGGCGAGGACGGTCCGTCAGGCGTTCCGCCGCACGGGCGCCGCCATCGGCACCGAACACCTCCTCTCCACCCTGCTCGACGACGTGGAGGAGCCCGGGGAGGCCCTGGTCCCCGGCGGCATCCGGCAGACCGGCTCGATCGGCGGGGAGATCCGTGCCCGCGGGCAGGAGCACTGGGCGCGCGACGACAGCGGCCACCCGGCGCAGGCCGACGGGAGTGAAGCCCGGGACGGCGCGCACGCCCCCGACGACGCCATCGAGGTGGACGCCGCGTGGCGGGAGACGCTGTGGGTCGCGGGCAGTGCCACGAAGGCCCTGCGCGAGGAGGGCACGGAGCCGCCCCGGCCGACCGGAGCGCTGCGCGAGACGCTGTTCGGCGCCCTGCGGCTGGCCCGCGAGGAGGGTTCGCCCGACGCGCACGCGCGGCATCTGGCGCGGGCGCTGCTGCTGGAGACCCCCGAGAGCCGGGCGCTGGAGGCGCTGGCGCTGCGCCGGCTGGACCTGACGGCGGCGGCCGGCACGCTGGACGCGCAGGCCGAGTCGGTACGCGCGGGCGGCGACCCCTGGCCCACCGAGGCCGCCGCGGTCATCGGCTCCGTCAAGCTGCTGCGGACGGCCGGGCTGCTGGGCGAGCGCGGGGTGTGGTGGTCGCGGCGCATGCTGTCGTGGATGTCTCGTGGGACCGGCGACGGCTCGCCGGTGATGCTGGTGCTCTACAACGAGGCCCAGCGCCAGGCCGTACGCCACGGCCGTACGGCGCCGGAGCCGGTGGATCTGCTGCTCGCCGTGGTCTCCCTGGACCGGGGGCTCACCGTCGCCGGGCTGTCGTTGCCCGACGAACTGCTCGCGGTGAACTCGGCCGCGGACGAGCTGCGTTCGGCCGGGGTACGACAGACGGATCTGGTCCGCGCGGCGGCAGCGGCAGCGGCGGCGGCCGAACCGTCGGCGCTGTCCGCCGTCCCGAGCGATCTGGAGCGCTCCCCGGAGACGAACAGGACGCAGGCCGCGGCCCGGCTGCTGGCGGCCGAGCGAAAGGCGGACACGGTCGGCACGGCGCACATGCTGGCCGTCCTGCTGGACGACCCCGAGGGCCCGCCGGCCCAACTGCTCCGCGAGACGGGCGCGGATCCGGTCGCGCTGCGCACCCGCATCGATGCGTCACTCGGATCCGCGCACGCGGCCTAACGGGACATGGCGCGGGCCGGGGGCCGCGAAGTGGCGTCGTCCGCCCGAAGGGCGGGGCAGGCGGCGGCTGGTGCCGTCCGCCCGCACGGCGGAGGATCGGCGTCGTCGACGGCCCGGCCGTACATCGCCGACCGACGACAACGCCGCGAGGTGCCGTCCGCCGCGACAGCGGCCGATGTCGCGGCGGGCGCTCCCTGATCCGGCCTGATCGACAAGCGGGCCCCGCCCTGCGGGCGGACGGCGCTACTTCGAAGACACGACCTAGAAGACCGACTCCGCCTCGAACATCCGGTTCTCCGGCACCGTCTTGAGGCGTGTGACCGCCTCCGCCAGCGGCACCATCGCCACCCGCGTACCGCGCAGCGCCGTCATCTTGCCGAAGTCGCCGTTGTGCACCGCCTCCACCGCGTGCCAGCCGAAGCGCGTCGCCAGCACCCGGTCGTACGCCGTTGGCGTTCCCCCGCGCTGCACATGCCCGAGGATGACCGGCCTGGCCTCCTTGCCCATGCGCCGCTCCAGCTCGCCCGCGAGGCGGTTGCCGATGCCCTCGAAGCGCTCGTGGCCGAACTGGTCGATCTCGCCCTTCACGTAGTGCATCGAGCCCTCGGCCGGGTGCGCGCCCTCGGCGACGCAGATGACCGCGAACTTCTTGCCGCGCGCGAAGCGCTCCTCGACCATCTTCACGATGCTGTCCACCTCGAAGGGCCGCTCCGGCAGACAGATGCCGTGCGCGCCGCCCGCCATGCCGGACTCCAGCGCGATCCATCCGGCGTGCCGGCCCATGACCTCGACGACCATGACGCGCTGGTGCGACTCGGCCGTGGTCTTGAGCCGGTCGATCGCCTCGGTGGCGACCATCACGGCCGTGTCGAAGCCGAAGGTGCGGTCCGTGGACGAGATGTCGTTGTCGATGGTCTTCGGTACACCCACCACCGGCATGCCCGCGTCGGAGAGCATCCGGGCCGCCGTGAGGGTGCCCTCGCCGCCGATCGGGATGAGGGCGTCGATGCCGTACTTACGGCCCAACTCGTCGGCGCTCTCGGCCGCTTCCCGCAGCCGGCCGCGCTCCAGCCGCGCCGAGCCGAGGATCGTGCCGCCGCGAGCCAGGATGCCGCTGACGGAGTCCAGGTCGAGCGGGCGGTAGTGGCCGTCGAGGAGGCCCTTGAATCCGTCCTCGAAGCCGATGACCTCGTCCCCGTGTCCGGTCATCGCACGGTGGACGACCGAACGGATCACGGCGTTCAGGCCGGGACAGTCTCCGCCTGCGGTGAGAACTCCGATACGCATCGCGCTGTGTCTCCTGCTCGCTAGGGGTGCGGTCTGGTGCGGGCCGTGCGACGGGCCGTACCGCCTACCCGTCTCGGAGGCGCCGTACCCACCCCCACAGGTATTGTCAAGAGGGCTTTGCCACCCTAACGGGCCTAACGTCAGAAACAGGAATTCCTCCCGTCCCCGGCACCGGCCGGCCCGCACCACCCCCACCATCTTCGTCGAACAGGAGAGCACGCGTGACACGCAGCGTGTACGTGACCGGGATCGAACGCGGCGACGGCCGACAGGTCGTCGAGCTGGGGGTCATGGAGCTCCTGACCCGCCAGGTGGACCGGGTGGGCGTCTTCCGCCCCCTGGTCCACGCCAACGGCCCCGACCGCCTGTTCGATCTGCTGCGCGCCCGCTACCGGCTCTCGCAGGACCCGGCGTCCGGCTACGGCCTCGGTTACGCGGAGGCCGCCGGGATCCAGGCCGACGGCGGTACGGACGAGCTGGTCCAGCAGCTCGTCCGGCGCTTCCACGAGGTGGCGCGGGAGTACGAGGTCGTGCTCGTCCTCGGCACCGACTTCGCCGACACCCAGTTGCCCGACGAGCTGTCGCTCAACGCGCGCCTGGCCAATGAGTTCGGCGCCTCGGTCATACCCGTGGTCGGCGGCAAGGGCCAGCACGCCGACTCCGTACAGGCCGAGACGCGCAACGCCCACCGGGCGTACGCCGGGCTCGGCTGCGACGTCCTCGCGATGGTCGTGAACCGGGTCGCCCCCGAGGACCGCGACACGATCGACGCGCAGCTCGGGGCGCAGCTGCCGGTGCCCTGCTACACGCTGCCCGACGAGGCGGCGCTGGCCGCCCCGACGGTCGCGCAGATCACCCGCGCGCTCGGCGGCACGGTGCTGCTCGGGGACGAGGCGGGGCTGGCGCGCGACGCGCTCGACTTCGTCTTCGGCGGCGCGATGCTGCCGAATCTGCTGGGCGCCCTGACGCCGGGCTGTCTGCTGGTGACGCCGGGCGACCGGGCGGATCTGGTGGTGGGCGCGCTCGCCGCGCACTCGGCGGGGACGCCGCCCATCGCGGGCGTCCTGCTGACGCTGGACGAGCGGCCGGCCGACTCGGTCCTCACCCTCGCCTCCAAACTCGCCCCCGGCACCCCGGTCGTCTCGGTGGTCGCGGGCTCCTTCCCGACGGCGGGCGAACTCTTCTCCCTGGAAGGGAAGTTGAACGCCGATACGCCGCGCAAGGCGGAGACGGCGCTGGGCCTCTTCGAGCGGTACGTGGACACCGGCGATCTGCTGGCGCGGATGTCGGTGGCGCGCAGCAGCCGGGTGACGCCGATGATGTTCGAGCACGACCTGCTGGAGCAGGCCCGTGCCGTACGCCGCCGCGTCGTCCTGCCGGAGGGCACCGAGGAGCGGGTGCTGCGCGCGGCCGACGTGCTGCTGCGCCGCGACGTGTGCGACCTGACGCTCCTCGGCGACATCGACACCATGGTCAAGAAGGCCGCCGACCTCGGCATCGACCTGGCGGACACCCAGCTCATCGACCCGGCGAAGGACGAACTGCGGCAGCGGTTCGCCGAGCGCTACGCGGCGTTGCGCGCGCACCGGGGCGTGACGGTGGAGCTGGCGTACGACGTGGTGGCCGACGTGAACTACTTCGGCACGCTGATGGTCGACGCGGGCCTGGCCGACGGCATGGTGTCGGGCTCGGTGCACTCCACGGCGGCCACGATCCGCCCGGCGTTCGAGATCATCAAAGCCATCAAGACACCGACGGAGTCGTCCAGCGTCTCTTCGGTCTTCTTCATGTGCCTGGCCGACAAGGTGCTGGTGTACGGCGACTGCGCGGTGATCCCGGACCCGGACGCCGGGCAGCTCGCGGACATCGCGGTGCAGGCCGCCGCGACCGCGGCCCGGTTCGGCGTCGAGCCGCGCATCGCGATGCTGTCGTACTCGACGGGGACCTCGGGCTCCGGCGCGGACGTCGACAAGGTGCGCGAGGCGACGAAGCTGGTGCGCGCGGCGCGGCCCGAGCTGAAGATCGAGGGGCCGATCCAGTACGACGCGGCGGTGGAGCCGAGCGTCGCCGCGACGAAGCTGCCGGAGTCGGAGGTGGCGGGGCGCGCGACGGTGCTGATCTTCCCCGACCTGAACACCGGCAACAACACGTACAAGGCCGTGCAGCGTTCGGCGGGCGCGGTCGCGGTGGGTCCGGTGATGCAGGGGCTGCGCAAGCCGGTCAACGACCTGTCGCGCGGCGCCCTGGTCCAGGACATTGTGAACACAGTCGCGATCACCGCCGTCCAGGCGCAGGGCGACGGCGCGTGACACCGTCCGGTCCCGGCCGCACCGTCCCCTCCACGAAAGGCGTCCCTCCCGTGACCTCGCAGGCCACCCGAGTCCTCGTGCTCAACTCCGGCTCCTCGTCGCTGAAGTACCAGCTGCTGGACATGCGCGACGGCACCCGTCTCGCCGCCGGACTCGTCGAGCGCATCGGCGAGAGCGCGTCCCGGCTGGTGCACACGCCGTCGGGCGAGGGCGCGCGCCGGCGGGAGCGTACGGAGCCGATCGCCGACCACGACGAGGCGTTGAAGGCCGTCGCCGGGGAACTGGCCCTGGACGGTAGGGGTATCGACTCCCCCGAGCTGGCGGCGGTCGGTCACCGGGTGGTGCACGGCGGGGCGGAGTTCAGCGCCCCGACGGTGATCGACGACGCCGTGCTCGCGGAGATCGAGCGGCTGGTGCCGCTGGCGCCACTGCACAATCCGGCGAACATCACCGGCATCAGAACGGCGCGGGCGCTCCGTCCCGATCTGCCGCAGGTCGCCGTCTTCGACACCGCGTTCCACACGACGATGCCGGAGTCCGCCGCGCGGTACGCGATCGACGTCGAGACGGCCGACGCGCACCGGATCCGGCGCTACGGCTTCCACGGCACGTCGCACGCGTACGTCTCCCGGCGGGCCGCCGAGCTGCTGGGCCGCGCGCCGCGGGAGCTGAATCTGATCGTGCTGCACCTCGGCAACGGGGCGTCCGCGTCGGCCGTCGCGGGCGGGCGCTGCGTGGACACCTCGATGGGGCTGACCCCCTTGGAGGGGCTGGTGATGGGTACGCGCTCGGGGGACATGGATCCGGCGGTCGTCTTCCACCTGGAGCGGGTCGCCGCAATGGGCACCGACGAGATCGACGAACTGCTCAACAAGAAGAGCGGGCTGACCGGGCTCTGCGGTGACAACGACATGCGGGAGATCCGCCGCCGGGTCGACGCGGGCGACGCCGCGGCGACGCTGGCCTTCGACATTTACATCCATCGGCTGAAGAAGTACATCGGTGCCTATTACGCGGTGCTCGGCCGGGTGGACGCGGTGGTGTTCACCGCCGGCGTCGGCGAGAACGCGGCGCCGGTACGGGCCGCCGCGATCGCCGGGCTCGGGGAGTTGGGGCTGGTCGTGGACGCGGAGCTGAACGCCGTACGGTCCGGCGAGCCCCGCCTCGTATCGCCGGAACACGCGCGCGTCGCCGTCGCCGTGGTGCCGACCGATGAGGAAATGGAGATCGCCCGCCAGACTTTCACCTTGGTCGGCTCGGTCGACGCCTGAGCGCCACCCCGCCCATTTGTACTTTCCGCCAGACGGAATATTCCGAGCCGAAACAAACCGATAGGATCCGCCTTATGCGCCGTTCCAAAATTGTCTGCACACTTGGCCCCGCCGTCGACTCGTACGAGCAGTTGAAATCGCTCATCGAGGCCGGTATGAACGTGGCCCGACTGAATATGAGCCACGGGTCCCACCCCGAGCACGAGGAGCGGTACCACCGCGTCCGGAAGGCGGCCGAGGCCACCGGCCGGGCCGTGGGCGTGCTCGTCGACCTCCAGGGCCCGAAGATCCGTCTTGAGACCTTCGCCGAGGGTCCCGTCGAGCTGGTGCGGGGTGACGAGTTCATCATCACCACCGAGGACGTCGCCGGGGACAAGGGCATCTGCGGCACCACCTACAAGGGCCTGCCCGGGGACGTCACCAAGGGCGACCAGGTCCTGATCAACGACGGCAACGTCGAACTCCGTGTGACCGAGGTCAGCGGCCCGCAGGTCAAGACGCTGGTCATCGAGGGCGGGGTCATCTCCGACCACAAGGGCATCAACCTGCCGGGTACGGCGGTCAATGTCCCGGCGCTCTCCGAGAAGGACGTCGAGGACCTGCGCTTCGCCCTGCGGATGGGCTGCGACATGATCGCGCTGTCCTTCGTGCGCGACGCGGACGACATCAACGACGTCCACAAGATCATGGATGAGGAGGGCCGCCGGGTCCCCGTCATCGCGAAGGTCGAGAAGCCGCAGGCCGTCGCCAACATG
Organism: Streptomyces panacea; assembly: GCF_040560175.1. Lineage (NCBI taxonomy): Bacteria > Bacillati > Actinomycetota > Actinomycetes > Kitasatosporales > Streptomycetaceae > Streptomyces > Streptomyces panacea. The sequence continues at coordinate 39,652 of NZ_JARJHW010000040.1, read as the reverse complement.
GAGGCCGTCGTCGCGGCGTTCGACAGCATCATGGTGGCCCGTGGCGACCTGGCCGTCGAATACCCGCTCGAAAAGGTCCCGATGGTGCAGAAGCGCCTCATCGAGCTGTGCCGCCGCAACGCCAAGCCGGTGATCGTGGCGACCCAGATGATGGAGTCGATGATCACCAACTCCCGCCCGACGCGCGCCGAGGCGTCCGACGTGGCGAACGCGATCCTGGACGGGGCCGACGCGGTCATGCTGTCGGCGGAGTCGTCCGTCGGCGCGTATCCGATCGAGACCGTCAAGACGATGTCGAAGATCGTCGTCGCGGCCGAGACCGAGCTGCTGTCCAAGGGCCTCCAGCCGCTCGTACCGGGCAAGAAGCCCCGCACGCAGGGTGGTTCGGTCGCGCGCGCGGCCTGCGAGATCGCGGACTTCCTGGGCGGCAAGGCGCTGATCGCCTTCACCCAGTCCGGCGACACGGCCCGCCGGCTCTCGCGCTACCGCACCTGTCAGCCGATCCTGGCCTTCACGACGGACGAGGCGACGCGCAACCAGCTCTCCCTGAGCTGGGGCGTCGAGTCCTTCGTCGTACCGCACGTGAACACCACGGACGCGATGGTCGACCTCGTGGACGCGGAGCTGCTGAAGCTCCAGCGCTACAGCGAGTCGGACATCATGATCATCACGGCCGGCTCGCCGCCCGGTGTCCCGGGCACGACCAACATGGTCCGTGTCCACCACCTGGGCGACATGGCGCCGGCCGACCAGAGCTGAACCGCCCCGAGTCGATCGCCGAACGCAGGACGGGCCGCACAGTTGACTGTGCGGCCCGTCCTGCGTTCGGTCACCGCGCCGGGGGGGCGACCGGGCCCTGGGCCGTGTCTTCAAAGTCCCGCCCGGCCCGCGGGCGGACGGCGCTACTTCGAAGCCACGACCTAGTCGGTGATGTAGTTGCTCAGTCCGGGAACGGTGAGCGTGCCGCCGAACTGGCCTGCCTGAAGCACCTCGACATCCGTGAAGAAGGCGAACGGGACATTGAGCGGCGGCGGGGTGTCCGGGCTGAACGTGATCGGGATCAGACCGAACAGGTTGCCCTTCAACTCCTCCGTGTACATGGTGACTTGACCGTCGCGGATGGTCGACGTGGAGTCCGGCCGGCTCGCCACGTGCGCCGTGCGGCCCTCGGGGTAGACGACCTTCTGGTGCAGGTCCTTGATGTCCACCTCCGAAGCCGTGAACTTCAGGGCCTTCTTGATCTTTCCGCTGCCCGTCTTCACCTCGACGATGCCGTGGTAGTCCAGACCCCGCAGCGTGAGTTTGGTGCTCTCCAGCTTCCACGGATCGTCCGGCAACAGCGGCATGCCGGGCTCCAGTTCGGCGGCGGCGAGCGCGTCCGGGTCGGCCTCCGGGCAGGGGAAGCGCGGCTTGCCGTCGGCGCCCTCGGGGATGTCGCCGTCCTTGCGGGCTTCGAGTCCCTTCGCGGCGTCGTCCAGCTCCTCGACATCCGCCCCGGCCTTGTCCGCGGCGTCCCTGATGGCGTCCTCGGTGCTGTCTGCCTTGTCCGGATCCGGCTTGTCGGCGCCGGGCTCGTCCGCGCCGGGACCGTCCGGCTTCGGGTCCGCCGGCTCTCCGGCCCCGGGCTTCTCCGACTCCGGCTTCTCGGACTCCGGCTTCTCGGACTCCGGGTCGGCCGGCTTGTCCGTCTCCTTGTCCGGTACGCCGAGAAGGTCACCCAGCGCGTCACCCAGACCCAGCGGGTCCAGCGGGTCCTTGGACTTCGACGCGCTCGGCTCCGGCGCGGGCTCCTTGGGCGCGGCCGGCTCCTGCGCGTCGGACGCGGGCGGTGTCGCGCCGGGCGAGGGCTCGGGAGCGTCGCCGTCCCCGTCACCACCCGCGGGCGGCTTCGGCCGGTCCGTGGAGTCCCCCGACGGACTCCCCGACGGGCCCTCGGACGCATCGCCGGACGCCTCGTCCGACGGCTTCTCGGACGGCGACGGCGAGGCCGACTCCTCCGGCGGCTCGTCGGAGCGCGTGACACACGGCCCGGGCGCGAAGGGGATGTCCTTGGCGTCGTCGGCGAGCGCGAGCCGGGGTGTGAGCCCCATCCCGACGAACACCGCCGTCGGCATCGCGGCCAGCGCGAACGCCTTGCCGGCCGGGATCTGGAGCTTGGTCAGCAGCGACTTCCGGGGGGCGGCGTGGCGCGGGCCGCTTCTCTCGCGGGCCTGCCCGCCTCCGGCCGTCTCAGGCCGCGTGTCGTCACCCCGCACTGTTCCTCCCGCCGTTGGCATGGGCAGTCGTGTCCGTCAGATTCGGGTCCCCGTCACGCGGGCCGGGAAGAAAAGGGTCGTCCCCGCCGCCGTCCGGGGTTCCCTGGCCGACGGCGCCGCCGTGCGGCTTGAACGTCTCCCGCCGTACGGCCGCGTGCTTGGCCGGGCGGCCGTCGCCGACAGCGTCCGCGTGCTCCTCGTCCGCCGACCCCGCCGGCCGGCCAGGTACCCAGGAGATGGAGAGTCCGCCGCCGATGAGGGCGAGCATCGCGCCGAGCATGAATCCGCCGAGGTTCGACACGGGGATCGAGACCAGTCCCAGCAGGATCGTGGCGACACCGGCGAACACCCGCACGATGCTCTGGAACCACATGGTCAGACCCAGCGTGACGAGCAGGACACCGATGATCAGCGAGCCCGCGCCCGCGGTGGTGGCCATGGTCATCGTGAGATGGCCGATCTTGAGCTCGGCGTATGGGAAGTAGGCGATCGGCACTCCGCTGAGGAGTGTCAACAACCCCGCCCAGAACGGCCGAGTACCCCGCCAGGCGCGGAAGCGCAGCCGCCAGTACATGAATCGGCCGCGGGGATCCGAGGACTCGGCGCTCATGGAAAACAGCTCCCTGGAACCGGTGTTGCTGTGAGAGATTGGGGAGTGGGCGGACGCGACCGCTGCATACGGGCGCGCCCGCCCCGATGGGGCGAAGTGCTTCAGGACCCGGTCAGGGTCTAGTAGCACTCCTTGACGCCCTTGTGCAGCTTCAGGCTCAAGTTGCTGAGCTCGAAGGTGCCGGCCGTGGTCGCCCAGGCCGTCTGCTTCACATTGGTCAGCGTCGCCTCTTCGGCGCGCTGCGCGAAGCCGAACGGGTTGACCTTCTTCTCGGTCCCCGGCTGGATCCTCGTGTCGCCGGCCGCCACACCGATGTCGATGTTCTTGAACTTGGCGTCGGCGTCGAGCTGGGCGACATCCAGATACAGGTTGGTCGCCTTGACCGGCTTCGCTTTGTTCGTACCCGCGCGCAGCTCAAGGCTGATGCTGCCGAAGACCGGGACGTCCGGCGTCACCACCGACTGGCACATGTTGCTGATCGTCGCCGAGCTGAAGCCGGAAACGGCCACCGGGTGGACGGTCTTGTTGCCCTTGAGGTCGGTGCCCTCGGCCAGGCTTCCGTACTGAACGAAGTCCTGGCCGACCAACTGGTCGGCCGAGACCTTGAAACTCTGCCCCGACACACTGAACGACGCGGCGAGCGCGCCCTGTGCCAGAGCGACACCTATCGCGGCCGTCGCGGCCACGCTCGGCACCATGACGACGGCGAACCGCTTCCATCTGGTCCCGCCACGTGCTTGGGACTCCATCACTTTCCTCCTTCTCGGACGTACATCTCCGGATCGGGCCTGAGCCCGTCCTGGGATGGGAGAAGTGCTACGTCCTCGGGAAGGAGAGCGCCGTTGCGTTCACGCGGAACGAGCCGCGTCAGAATCACCGACGATCACCCCCGAGCGACAACCACTGGACCACGCGCGTCGCGTGGCCGCCGGACAGGCCCCGCCGGTCGGCGGGAACCCCCCTGTCCGTGGGTCGGCGCCACTGCTCCGCCGGCCCGCCCGGTGGGGTTCCAACTTGCGGTGGCCACGGCTGGAGTGCCGCGCCGGTGCGCTGTTGGACCGAGCGTGGACGATCGTGGTGTATTCACGCTCGGGACACAAGGGGGTTCGTTACTGGCAAGTAATGAGTGGTTCACGGAGGGGCCACGAGGCGGCGCCGCACGGGCACACAGGGTGCCTCAAATCGACCCGACAGAACTCGCGAATACCACTAATAACCGGACAGACCAAGCAAGTTGATTTACTCGGAGTAACAGCGACCCCGCTTTACCAAGTTTTGGTAAAGCGGGGTCGTCGGTGCCGTCGGTTCGGCAAATCGTTACGCGACCGCCCGGATCCGGGAACGGACGCGGGTCAAGGTCAGAAAAGGACCCTGGCGAGCGCCGACCTGGCGGCGGTCACCCGGGGGTCGTCCGAGCCGATCACGTCGAAGAGTTCGAGGAGTCGCAGCCGCGCCGCGTCCCGGTCCTCCCCCGCCGTGCGCCGTACGGCCTCGACCAACCGGCCGAAGGCGTCCTCCACATGGCCGCCGACCAGATCGAGGTCGGCCGCGGCGATCTGCGCGGGGACGTCGTCCGGCCGCTCGGCCGCCTCCTTGCGCACCTGCTGCGGGTCCATCCCCTTCACCCGGGCGAGCAGTTCGGCCTGGGCGAGCCCGAGCTTCGCCTCCGTGTTGCCGGGGTCGTCGGCGAGCACGTTGCGGTACGCCTGCGCGGCGCCGCCGAAGTCGTCGGCGTCCAGGGCGCGTACGGCGGCTTCGAGCAGCGCGTCGTACGGCCCCGCCTGCTCCACCGGTTCGGCCGGCCCGTCGTCCGCGCCGGCCTCCGCGTCGGCGTCGACCGTGATGCCGGTGAGGCCGAAGCGCTGCTCGCCGACCTGGATCAGCTGGTCCAGCGTCTCGCGGATCTGGATCTCGGGGGCCGCGCCCTGGAAGAGGGGCAGCGCCTGGCCGGCCACCACGGCGAAGACCGCGGGGATGCCCTGGATCTGGAACTGCTGCATCAACATCTGGTTGGCGTCGACATCGACCTTGGCGAGAACGAACCGGCCGTTGTACTCACGGGCCAGCCGCTCCAGCACGGGGCTGAGCTGCTTGCACGGCTCGCACCACTCGGCCCAGAAGTCGATGACGACCGGGACCTCGGAGGAGCGCTGGAGGACGTCGCGCTCGAAGCCCGCCTCGTCGACGTCGATCACCAGACTGGAGGGGGGTACGGCGCCGGTGTCGCCCCGACGGGCCGCCTCGGCGCGGGCCTGCTCGGCCTTGGCCTTGGCCTCACCGGCCGCCTTCACCGCGGCGAGATCGACGACGCCGCTCATGGACATGTTCCTAGGCTGCATGAGTACATCCTCCCCTCTCCGCGCGCGCATGTGAAAAGCAATCGGACAGTTCGTACCGTCCACACGGGACCGCGCCCGTCCCCGCGTTCCCCGCCGGCCGCGGGGCGCACGGGCGGACACGGTCGTCACGCCTGCACGAGCCCCGCGCATGACCTGAACACGTACGGGGCAAGTCCCCCGTGGGGGACCTGGGTTCGGCACGGGGTCCCCACCCCGCGCCAGTGGTCGTCGCTCAAGAACCGCCAGGGAAGAAACGGCCTTTCGCTACGGGTCGTAGCGTAACCGGAAGCTCCCCCGTCCGTGTGAGATTCATCCGGTGAACTGACTCACAGCGAATTCCCTACCGGCGGGTATGGTCGCGGACATGCTGAGCCGCCGCCACGACAACCCCGCCCGTTCCGGCCGTCCCCGCAGCGCGGCGGCCGACACCGCGATCCTGTTGGCGACCCGGGCGGCGCTGGTGGAACTGGGCTGGTCCAAGCTGTCGATGGGCGACGTCGCGGCGCGCGCGGGCGTCGCCAAAACCACGCTGTACCGGCGCTGGGCGAGCAAGAACGAGCTGGTGGTCGACGCGGTCGCCGTCCTCTTCGACGAGATCGAGATCCGCGACCGGGGCAGCCTCACGGCCGACATCGAAGGGGTCGTGCTCCAGTTCGCCGCCCTGCTGGAGCGGCCGGAGACCAAGACGGCGCTGATGGCGGTGGTCGCCGAGTCGACGCGGGACGACGCCCTGCGGGACCGGATCCGTACGGCGATCGTGGACCGGCAGAAGGGACTTGTCATCAAGGGCCGCGAACGGGCCCAGGCACGGGGCGAGTTGGCGTACGAGAGCGACCCCGAGGTGGCGGCCCGCAACGCCGACCTGATCTTCGACGTGATCGCGGGCGCGGTGGTCCACCGGACGCTGGTGAGCGCGGAACGGGTGGACGAGGAGTGGGCGCGCGGCTTCACGCTGCTGCTGGTGGCGGGGCTGGGCGTGAGCCAGGGGGCGTGAGCCGCCGATCCTTGACCTCAAGTGGACTTGGGATTCGACGAGCGACTGGCCGTCGAGCACCTCACCCAGCCGCACTGGTGGACGCTCAACCACGTCGCGGGCGCCCCCGGCGCGTGGGGCCGCGCCCGGCCGACCGACCAACTCGCGCCCTTCGGCGACCGGGACAGCGACTTCGAGGCCGTGTACGGCGATCTGATCGCCCGCGGCCGGCTCACCGAGGAATCCGGCGCGTTCGTCCTCACGGAGGCGGGAGAGGCCGGCCGGCCGCGCGCCGGGGAGCGGCCGGCCGAGGTGAACGAGCGGGTGCACGAGGGCATCACACCGCGGGAGTACGCGGCGGCCCCGAACGTCCTGCGCCGGATGATCGGCAACCTGGGCGGCGACAGCGCCCTGCCGCGGACGACTCCGCGGGCCGGCGGCTGACGCGGAGCCCGTCCGGCGCCCGGTCGACAGGGCACCCCCAGGGACGGACTCCCGCGCGACCGCGTGCGGTTCAGAAGCCGGGCGGCTCCGTGTACGTGCCCCACTCGTCCCGCAGCACGCCGCAGATCTCGCCCAGCGTGGCTTCCGCGCGGACGGCCTCCAGCATCGGTCCGATCATGTTCGACCCGTCGCGCGCGGAGGCCAGCATCGCGTCCAGCGCCGTACGCACACGGGCGTCGTCGCGGCCGGCCTTGCGGTCCGCCAGCTCGGCCACCTGGTCGCGCTCGACCTCGTGGCTGACCCGCAGGATCTCCAGGTCGCCGGTGACCGAGCCGTGGTGGACGTTGACGCCGACGACGCGCTTCTCGCCCTTCTCCAGCGCCCGCTGGTACTGGAACGCGGACTCGGCGATCTCGCCGGTGAACCAGCCGTCCTCGATGCCGCGCAGAATGCCGGACGTGATCGGGCCGATGGGGTGCCGCCCGTCGGGGTGCGCCCGCAGGCCGCGCTCCTTGATCTGCTCGAAGATCTTCTCCGCGTCGGCCTCGATGCGGTCGGTGAGCTGCTCGACGTACCAGGAACCGCCGAGCGGGTCGGCGACGTTGGCGACGCCGGTCTCCTCCATCAGCACCTGCTGGGTGCGGAGCGCGATCTCGGCGGCCTGCTCGCTGGGGAGCGCCAGGGTCTCGTCCAGGGCGTTGGTGTGCAGCGAGTTCGTACCGCCGAGGATCGCCGACAGGGCCTCGACCGCGGTCCGCACGACGTTGTTGTACGGCTGTTGCGCGGTGAGCGAGACGCCCGCCGTCTGGGTGTGGAAGCGCAGCCACTGCGCCTTGTCGGTCGCGGCGCCGTACTCCTCCTTCATCCAGCGCGCCCAGATCCGGCGCGCGGCACGGAACTTGGCGATCTCCTCGAAGAAGTCGAGGTGGGCGTCGAAGAAGAAGGACAGACCGGGGGCGAAGACGTCGACGTCCATACCGCGCGAGAGCCCCAGCTCCACGTAGCCGAAGCCGTCGGCGAGGGTGTACGCCAGCTCCTGCGCGGCCGTCGCCCCGGCCTCGCGGATGTGGTAGCCGGAGACGGAGAGGGGCTTGTACGCGGGGATGGACGCCGCGCAGTGCTCCATCAGGTCGCCGATCAGCCGCAGATGGGGCTCGGGCTGGAAGAGCCACTCCTTCTGCGCGATGTACTCCTTGAAGATGTCGGTCTGGAGCGTGCCGTTCAGTACGGCGGGGTCGATGCCCTGGCGCTCGGCGGCGACCAGATACATGCAGAAGACCGGGACGGCGGGGCCGCTGATGGTCATGGACGTCGTGACGTCGCCGAGCGGGAGGTCGCCGAAGAGGACCTCCATGTCTGCGGCGGAGTCGATCGCGACGCCGCAGTGGCCGACCTCGCCCAGCGAGCGCGGGTCGTCGGAGTCGCGGCCCATGAGGGTCGGCATGTCGAAGGCGACGGAGAGGCCGCCGCCGCCGTTGGCGAGGATGGTCTTGTAGCGCTCGTTGGTCTGGCGCGCGTTGCCGAAGCCGGCGAACTGGCGGATCGTCCACGTACGGCCCCGGTAGCCGGTCGCGTGCAGGCCGCGGGTGAAGGGGTACTCACCCGGCCAGCCGATCCGCTCGAAGCCCTCGTACGTGTCACCCGGGCGCGGTCCGTAGACCGGGTCGACGGGGTCGCCCGAGAGCGTGCTGAAGTCGGCGTCGCGCTTGCGGGCCTTGTCGTAACGGGCCTGCCAGCGCTGGCGGCCTTCCTCGATGGCTGCGGTGTCGGCGTGCGCGTGAGCGTCCATGCTCCCGAATTTACTAGGACGTCCTAGTAAATGTCGAACGCTGACCGCCGCGAGTTCTCTCGCGGCGGTGGGTGGGACGCGCGGCTGCCCGCTCTCGGGCCCGGTCTCAGGCTTTGACGGGGGCGGTCTCGTCCCGGATGATCAACGGCTGGATCTCGCGGGTGATCTTCGGTTCGACGAAGAACGAGGCGACCGGGATGCAGCCGGCGGCCAGCACCCACAGGAGCTTGCCGAAGGGCCATTTCGCCTTGGAGCCCAGATCGAAGGCGAATACGACGTAGACGATGAAGAGCAGACCGTGGATCTGGGAGATCACCATGGTGTCGCCGGTGTCGAAGCCGTACTTCAGCACGATGGCGACGGTGAAGACCAGCAGCCAGACGGCGGTGATGTACGCCATGACCCGGTAGCGGGTCAGGATGCTCTGTTTCATGGCCAAGAGCGTATCGCCCCGAAAAATCCCCGTGGACGGCGGGGCTCAGCTCTCCTCGAAATCCTGGGCGGAGACGCGCAGCGGGCGCAGCATCGCGAAGATCTCGGCGCACTCCTCCGCGTCGTACGCCCCGAGGCCGAACTCCATGGCCATCAGGTCGCGGGTGGCGGCCTCCACGACCTCACGGCCCTTGTCGGTGATGGAGGCGAGGGTGCCGCGGCCGTCGTTGGGGTTGGGGCGCTTGTCGACCAGGCCGGACCTGACCAGGCGGTCCACGGTGTTCGTGACGGACGTCGGGTGGACCATCAGCCGCTCGCCGATCTTGGACATGGGCAGCTCACCGGCCTTGGAGAAGGTGAGCAGCACCAGTGCCTCGTACCGCGCGAAGGTCAGTCCGTACGGTTTGACCACCGCGTCGACCTCGGCGAGCAGGATCTGGTGGGCCCGCATGATCGAGGTGATAGCGCCCATCGACGGCACGGGGCCCCAGCGCTGCTGCCAGAGCTCGTCGGCTCGGGCGATGGGATCGAAGGCAAGGCTGAGCGGCTTGGACACGCCAACGACCTTACCGAGTGGTCATTTGGCGGTGTGCCCCTACTCCCGTTTTCCCGGGGCCGGTCCGGCGGACCTCGTACACGAGGAGCACGGAGCAGACGGTTCCGATCAGACCGGACCCGGCGACGACCTGGTGCACGGGCAGGAACTCGGCGGCGAGACCGGCCAGCGCCATGCCGAGGCCCTGGATCGTCATCAGCCCCGCGGTCATCAACGTCATGGCCCGGCCCCGGAGTTCGTCCGGGACCGCGTCCACGAACCACTGGTCGAGGCCGATGACGTACACGGCGCCGACGCCGGACAGCGCGAGGGCGACCAGGGCCAGGGTCATGCCGGGTGTGACGGCGTAGACGATCAGGGGCACCAGCCCGACGGCGGCCGACGGGAGCACGATCCGCGAACGTGTGCGGGGGCTGAGGGCGGACCCCGCGACGAGTTCGGCCGCGATGTGCCCGACCGGCATCGCGCACATCATCAGGCCGAGCGCGGCGGGGCCGACGCAGATCCGGTCGGCGTACGGCGCCATGAGCGCCTCGGGCGCCACAACGAACATCGCGGGCACCCAGAAGAGCAGCATCAGCGCCCGGATCCGCCGGTCGGCGAAGACGAGCCGGGCGCCGTCGAGGGAGTCCCGCAGCAGATTCGCGCCGCCGTCCTTCTTACGGAGGCGGGCCGGCCTGTCCTTCGTACCGAAGCGCAGCAGCGCGGCCGAGCAGAGGAAGGTGACGACGGTGATCGCGATCGCCCCGCGCGGGGGTACGACGGTGAGGAGTACGCCCCCGACGGCGAATCCGGCGAGGAGGGCGCTCTGCGACACGATCCGCAGGAGGGAGCGGCCCAGGACGTAGAGATCGCCCTCCCCGAGGATGTCGGTGAGCGCGGCCATCCGGGTCCCGGTGAACACGGGGGCCACGGCGGCGACGGCACACCGCAGGGCGAGCAGCCCCGCGACGGGCGTTCCGGGCGCCACCATCACGGCGACGAGCCCGGCACAGAGGAGATCGCACACGACCAGCACCCGCCGGGCCGGATACCGGTCGGCGACCCCGGCGAGGAGCGTCCCGCCGAAGAGGTACGGCAGCAGTCCGAGGGCGAAGGTGAGGGCGCTGAGCAGGGGCGACCCGGTGAGGTCGTACACGAGGACGGTGAGCGAGATCTCGGTGACGACGACCCCGAGGAGCGACAGCAGATGCGCGGCGAACACCACGCGGAACTCCCGCACCCGGAACACCGCGCGATACCCGCGCGGGGCGGTCACGGCCACCCGCCCGGCCGGGTCACCGACGCCGGGCACGGGTGCCCCCGCCGGGCCGGCGGCACCGTCCGAGACGGAACGAGGGACGTGCGCGACCGCACCGGGGCGCGGCGGCCCGACCGGCGCGGTGGGCGGCGGCCCGTCCGCCTCGAAGGCGGGCCGCGGGGAGCGCGCCGTGGTCGCGGTGGGGGTTTCCTCGGCGGCGCGCGCCAGGTGGTCTCCCGGACCGGGCGCCGGACGGGCTGGTTCGGTCGGCATGAGGGCAGCCTCGTACCGATCAGGGGGCGACTCTAGACTTTCGGCGGCAGCCGAATCTTTCGGGCCGGTGAGGGGTGGCCATGGCGTTCCAGTTGCACTTCGGGGAGCGGGATCTGCTCCGCTGCCGGTTCGCGCTCTCACCCCTCTGGGAGACGCAGGAAGCCGTCCGCACCCTCGCGCGGCCCGAGCGGCACGGGTATCACCTGCCGTGGCTGCGGCGGATCAGGAGCGCCGCCGAGGGGCTCGATCTGCGGCCGCTCCGGCTTCTGATGCCACGGGTCGGGCACAACCCCGACTTCTTCTGCCCGCCGCCCGAGAGCCCCGTCGTCACCTTCGCCGAGGAGATAGCGCTGGTGCGGTCCACCCCGCTGGAGGCCGCCCACCGGGACCTGACCCTCGCGCTCGCCGAGACGCCCGGCGCGGCCGGGAGCGATGCCGGGCGCGCGATGCTGGCCGATCCCGCGCGGGCGGTGCGGGAGCTGGCGGGGCTGCTTGAGCAGGTCTGGGAGCGGTTGGTCGAGCCCGACTGGCCCCGGCTGCGCGCGCTCCTCGAAGCCGATATCGCCTACCACTCGCGGCGCCTCGCCGAGGTCGGATTCGGGGGGCTCCTCGGCGAGTTGAGCCCCCGGCTCGTCTGGGCGGACTCCACGCTCACCGTCGTCGGCACGCGCGGCGACCACAAGCGTGTCCTCGGCGGGCGCGGGCTCGTCCTCGTACCGAGCGTCTTCACCTGGCCCGACATCATCGGCGGGCACGAGCCGCCGTGGCAGCCCGCCGTAATCTATCCGGCGCGCGGCATCGGCGGGCTGTGGACGGAGGCCGCCGACCGTACGCCGGACGCGCTCGCCCGGCTGCTGGGCCGGGTCCGGGCCGACGTGCTGTGCGCGCTCGACGAACCCGCCGGAACCACCGCGCTCGCGCACCGGCTGGGCCTCGCGCCGTCCTCCGTGTCCGCGCATCTGTCGGTGCTGCGTGACGCGGGTCTGCTGACGTCGCGGCGCCACTCGCACCAGGTGCTGTACGAGCGGACACCGCTCGGGATCGCGCTGGCGGTGTCGTAACACCACAGATTGTGACCGTTATGTCACGATTGGCCGGTCCTGCGTTTCTCCAGTCGTTCAAGGGGGCTGGATGTCCAGCCGCACACCGCGCCGCATCTCCGCCTCCGCCATCGTCGTCGCTCTCGCGCTGACCCTCGTGGGCTGCTCCGCCGGCTCCGGCCCCGACGCCGCCCGCGACGAGACCAGTGCCCCGGCCGTACGGGGCGAAGCCGCCCCCGGCGCCGGTTCGCCGTTCTGGGTGGACCCGCGGAGCGACGCCGCCCGCCAGGTCGAGGAGTGGCAGTCCCAGGGCCGTACCGACGACGCCGAGATCCTGCGGCGGATCTCCGAGCGCCCCGTGGCCGACTGGCCCGCCGGTGACGACCCCGTGCCCGATATCCGCAGGGCCGTGCGGGGCGCCGCCGGGAAGCGGACGGTGGTCCTCGTCGCGTACAACATCCCGCACCGCGACTGCGGGCTCTACTCGGCCGGCGGCGCCCGCGACGGCCGGGCCTACCTGGACTGGATCAACTCCTTCGCCGACGCCATCGGCGACGCGCGCGCCCTGGTGATCCTGGAGCCGGACGCCGTCTCCCACCTCGTGGACGGCTGCACCCCCGCCGAGTACCAGGGGGAGCGCAGCCAACTGCTGGCGGAGGCGATCGACCGGCTGAAGCGCCAGCCGGGCACCAAGGTCTATCTGGACGCGGGCAACCCGGCCTGGATCAAGGAACCGTCCAAGATCGCCGAGCCGCTGCGCACGGCCGGAGTCGCCAAGGCGGACGGCTTCTCGCTCAACGTCTCCAACTTCCAGACGGACAAGGCCGTGAAGGTCTTCGGCACCCGGCTGTCCGGACTCCTCGACGGCGCCCACTTCACCGTCGACACCAGCCGCAACGGCGAGGGCCCCCTCCCCGATCAGCGGGAGGAGGCCTGGTGCAACCCGCCGGGCAGGTCGCTCGGTACGCCGCCGACCGCCGAGACCGGCGACGCACTGGTCGACGCGTATCTGTGGATCAAGCGGCCCGGCGACTCGGACGGACCCTGCCGGGGCGGCCCGGCCGCCGGTACGTGGTGGCCGGACTACGCCCTCGGGCTCGCCCGCCGGGCCGGCGCGTAGCCGCCGGTCCGTCCTCGACCGCCGGTCCGAACCCGACCACCCCGTCCCCGATCACCCGCCGTCCCCGACCACCCGCCGGGCCCGCTTACGCGGCCCGGCGAAGGGGCTACTCGCCCATCACCTGGATCCACTTCGCCTCCGACGACACCCCCGCCGTGTCCGTCACGAACAGCATGTACCAGCCCGGCGGCACCAGCGTCGGGTCCGACGGCACGTCCACCGTCACCGAACCGCCCCGCTTCGTCATCCCGAGGTCGATCGAGCGCTGCTCCACGTCCGTGCTGTGCGTGACGGCGCTCGGCCGCATCAGCCGCGCCGTCGCCAGCCGCGCCGAGTTGTCCGTACGGAAGGTGGCCCGCCCGTTCTGGTCGAGCTCGGTCGGCCCCTCCCCCAGCACCGGTCGCCGCTTCGCGCGGTCGCCTTCCAAGGAGGGCGGCGTGAAGATCTCCACCCGCTGCTCGAACGTGCCGAGTTTCGTGTTGTCGGCGTCGTCGAAGAGCGGGTCGGAGCCGAAGGTCGCCACCCGCCCGTCGGGCAGCAGCAGCGCCTCGGAGTGGTAGTTACGGCCCACGGTCGGGTCGGCCGCCTTCCGGAAGCTGTTGGTCTTCGGGTCGTAGAACTGCGCCTTGAGGATGTCGGACGCGCTCCGCCCCCGGTAGTCGGACGAACCGCCGCTCGTGAAGACCGTGTCGTCCGGCATGATCACGCTGCTCAGGTAGCGCGTCCCCTGCGGCAGATCCGGCCCGGCCCGGAAGGCCGGGCTGTCCTCCTTCAGGTCCACGATCGCCGTACGGGCCGTCGACTTCGACGACTCGCCGACCCCGCCGCCGCCCATGACCATCACCTTCTGGTCCTGTGCGGGCGGGAGCACCAGTGACGCCGAGGTCTCCGTCTCATCGAGCCGGCTGAGCCCCTCGACCTTCGTGAAGATGTTCTTCTTCAGGTCCCACAGCCCCGGCTGCCGGCCGGCCGTGGCGGGGCCGTACCCCGCGTTCGACCCCGAGTAGAAGACCTTGCCGCCCTTCGTGAGGAAGAGCGCGGGATACGTCGGGAAGTAGCGGGTCGGGCCCTTGGACCACTTCTTGGACCTGGGGTCGTAGATCTCGTTGTCCCCGGTGAGCACCGCGCCGACGTCGTCCAGGCCCGAGACGGCGAGCACCCGGCCGTCTTCGAGGGTGACCAGCGTCGGGTACCAGCGGGCCTCCTTCATCGGGTCGACCGGGATGTACCTCTCCGCCACCGGGTCGAACTCGTACGCCGCCTTGATGCCCTGGAAGTCCTGCTTCTCCGTGGTCAACTTCTGTGCCAGGCCGTAGTAGTTGTCCACGTCCTTGCCCTTGAGGCCGACGATCTCGTACTGCGCGGCCTCCGTCGTCAGCGCCCGCGGCCCCTTCTTCACCGCCTCCACGAAGACCCGGGCCTCGCCCGCCGTGACCTTGGTCTTCCAGGGCAGCATCCGGCCGCCCTTGGCGTAGGAGATCTTGAAGTCCCGCTTCGCCTTGGGCACGGTGACGTCGAACTTGGTCGTGTACTCGACACCCGACGGCGACCGGAAGCGGGTGCCCTTCTTGAAGGTCCGTGCCCGGTCCGGGTTCTCGTTCTTCACCCGCATCCCGCCGCCCGCCCGGTCGACCTCCCCGTCGAGGACCTCGTAGCGCGCGGTGCCGCCCGCCACCAGCAGCCGCCCGTCGGGCAGTTGGGAGTGGCCGGAGCAGAAGAAGTCCTCGGGGGTGGGGATCTTCTTGTACGAGTTGTCCGCCGGGTCCCACAGGACGGTGTCGAAGGTGCCCGCGTCGAACTTCTTCTGGCTGTTGCCGGATCCGGCGATGAGCAGCACCTTGCCGGTGTGCAGCAGCGCGGCGTGGATCGCGTTGGTGCGGTACTTCTTGGGGACGTCGAGCACCTCCCAGGATCCGTACCGCGCCTTGTAGCCGGACTGCGCGATCTCGTACGCGTGGTACTTGTCCGTCGCGAAGGAGATGGCCGCGGGCGCGTTGAGCGACATCAGCACCACCACCGCCCCGCCACCGAGCAGTGTCTTCTTGAACTTGTGCGAGGGCCGGTAGGCCATGACTCAGTTCCCTCCTGTCGTCGTGGCGAGTGCCGGCTCCGGCTGCTCCGGACCGTCCTCGGTGGCCGGTACGGGGATCCGCGCCCCGTCGCGGCGCCCGCGCAGGGTGGTCCAGCTCCAGGCGGCGACCGGGGAGAGCGAGATGACCAGGGCCAGTACGGCCCAGGTGCGCATCGCGGCGTGGGTGTGGCCGAAGTACACGGAGGCCGCGAGTGACGTCGTCAGCACGGCGGCCCAGAACAGGTGCAGCCGGAATGTCAGGGGCCCGTCGGCGCTGGTCTCACCCCCTTTGGGGGTGACCACGAAGCGGCCCCTGGTGCGCAGCACCGCCGAGCCCAGCGACTTGAGGTAGATCGGCGCGCAGAGCGCCGACATGGCCATGCCGGCCAGCCCGCCGGAGCCGCGGGGTTCGTGCGGCGAGACGTTGTGGCGCCGGTTCCAGAGGTAGAGGCCGATCTGGCAGGCCGCGGCGTCGCTGTAGAGCATCAGCCAGAGCGAGGAGGACACCTGGGTGCCGGACGCGCCGAGCCAGAGGAACAGGACGCAGCTGAGGATGCCGAGGAACCAGTTGATCGCGGTCATCGGGTAGTAGACGAGCATCAGCGTGTAGCTGAGGAGCCGGCCGGGCGGCACCCGGAACAGCGCCTTGCCGTACTGCTTGATGATCGTCTCGTAGGTGCCGCGCGACCAGCGCAGCTGCTGGGTGAAGAAGTCGGTCCAGGAGGCGGGGCCCTCACCGACGGCGAGGACGTCGGGCGTGTAGACGGACCGCCAGTACCGTCCGGTCAGCGGATTCTTCCTGCGGTGCAGTTCGAAGCCGGTGGCCATGTCCTCGGTGATGGAGTCGTAGAGGCCGCCGACCTGTTTCAGGGCGGTGATGCGTACGGCGTTGTTGGTGCCGACGAACATGGGCGCGTGGTAGTGGTTGCCGGCCCGCTGGATCAGCGCGTGGAAGAGGAACTGCTGGGACTCGGCGGCCTTGGTGACCGCCCCGTCGTAGTTGCCGTACACCTGCGGTCCGACGACGAAGGCGACATCTGGGTCGCGGAAGAAGCCCAGCATCCTCTCCAGGAAGTTGGGCAGCGGCACGTGGTCGGTGTCGACGGAGGCGAAGAAGTCGTAGTCGTCGCCGTACATCGCGAGCCAGGCGTTGTAGTTGCCGTGCTTGGTCCGGGTCTTGTGGACGCCCTTCGCACGGTTCCACTCCGGTACGCCGAGGCGGCTGAAGTGACGGACCCCCAGCCCCCGGCAGAGCCGCCGGGCGGCCGGGTCGTCGCCCTCGTCGAGGAGCCAGATGTCGAGGGGGCCGCGGTGGCGCAGCCGTACGGCTCCTTCGAGGGTGGCCCGCAGCATGGTGAGCGGTTCCTTGCCGGGGACGTACGTGGTGAGGAAGGCGACGCGGGTGCCCACCTCGGCGACCACCGGGACCGGGTCCCTGGCGACCAGCGTCGCGTGGGCGATGGAGGCGACGTTGACCAGCATGAAGGAGGCGATGAGGCCGATCGAGACGAGCATCACGGTGTCGAAGGTGACCAGCCAGCGGGCGCCGCCCTCGCGTTCGGTCCAGTGCGTCGGCCAGATCAGATAGACCAGCAACACTCCGGAGAGGAGCGGGGCCATGACCATCAGCGCCACGGCTCGCACGCGGTGGGGCTCCTGCGCGAGAAGACTGCGGTACTCCACCCGGTAGGCGACCGTCAGGTCCGGCTCCGTCAGGGGACCGGCGAGAGCGCTGTGGGTGTCGTAGTCGTAGCCCTCCGGCCGCACGGTGCCTCCAGCAACTCCAACGATGTGGCGAGGTCGATATCCTCAGAAAAGTGGATATACCTCGGCGTGTCGACTGGGGTCGTCCGTGCGAGTGGCGGTAAGGGGCGCCGAAGCGGCGGCGGCCATTCCGGATCTGACGACGAATCCGGCGACCGTGACGGCGAGGCCGGGCAGCGCGGGCAGCGCGGGCAGCGCGGGCAGCGCGGGCAGCGCGGGCAGCGCGGGCGGACCCGAGACGGGTCCGCGCCCGCCCGCCCGGATCTGACGGCGGGGCAGAGCCGAAAGCGGTGCGGGCCGCCGGCGGCCCGCACGCGTCAGTCCGCGAGGTGCCTCTCCAGCGTCTCGACCTTCGAGTGGAGGCCGTCGGTGACCCCGGGCCGTACGTCGGCCTTCAGGACGAGCGAGACGCGCGGCGCACGCGCCTCGACGGCGGCGACCGCCCGCTTGACCACGTCCATCACCTCGTCCCACTCACCTTCCACGGAGGTGAACATGGCGTCGGTGTGGTTCGGCAGCCCGGACTCGCGTACGACGCGGACGGCGTCGGCGACGTACTCACCCACGTCCTCGCCCACCCCGAGCGGTGTGATGGAGAAGGCGACGATCATGCGCTGACCGTGCCCTCGCGGCGGGCGCGCGAGGCGATGACCTCGTCCTCGGCCTCACGCTTGAGCTTGCGCTCGGCGAAGAAACCGCCGGCCGGCAGGACCGACAGCACGAAGTAGAGGGCGGCGGTGCCCAGCGACCACCTGGTCCGCCTCCAGGCGTCCAGCCAGAAGATCACGTACAGGACGAAGAGCAGCCCGTGGATCGCGCCCATCACCGGGACGGCGTTGAAGTCCGTCGTGCGCTTGAGCACGGAGCAGACGAGCAGCAGCAGGAACGACACGGCCTCCGGCGCCGATACCAGGCGGAGACGGTGGAGGGATGAGGCGGTCTTGATGTCCACGAGGCAGGCACCTTCGTCGTCGGGGGGCGTCGTGATCGTCGCCGGGAATCACCGCGGCCGTCGCGTGCGGGAGCACCGCGCGCGTGATCATCTTGTGAACGCGTGCACAAGCGACGTCCCATTGTGGCACCAGGCTTTGCCCGCTTTTTATCCGGGTCCGGATATCTTCTGCCTGTGGCTCAGTTCCGACTCCAAGGCAGCAAGGTGCTCGCCGTCGACATGGCGGGCGACTCCGTGCGGGCGAAGAACGGCTCGATGGTCGCCTACGACGGCCGGATGGCGTTCAAGAAGTTGTCCGGTGGCGGTGAGGGCATCCGGGGCATGGTCACCCGGCGCCTCACCGGCGAACAGATGGTCATGATGGAGGTGAAGGGCGAGGGCACCTGCTTCTTCGCGGACCGCGCCAGCGAGATCAGTCTCGTCTCGCTGCACGGCGACAAGCTGTATGTGGAGGCGAGCAACCTCCTGTGCACGGACGGCGGTCTGCGCACCGGCACCAGCTTCACCGGGCTGCGCGGCGGCGCGAGCGGCAACGGTCTGTTCACGACGACCGTCGAGGGCACGGGCCTGGCGGCGATCATGTCGGACGGCGCGGCCGTGGTGCTGCGGGTGACACCCCAGTACCCGCTCTCCGTCGACCCCGGCGCGTACGTGGCCCACCAGGGCAACCTCCAGCAGCACCTCCAGTCCGGGGTGAACTTCCGGACCATCATGGGCGAGGGCGGCGGCGAGGCCTTCCAGATGCGCTTCGAGGGCGACGGGCTCGTGTACGTACAGCCGAGCGAGCGCAACACCGTCGGGGGCGAGGTCTGATGCCGTTCCGGGAGATCAACTCGAAGGTGGTCGAGGCGACGGTGGCGCCCGGCCAGAAGATGTTCAGCCAGCGCGGCGCGATGCTCGCCTACCGGGGCGACGTCACCTTCACGCCGAACATGGCGGGCGGCCAGGGCGGCCTGATGTCGATGATCGGCCGGCGCGTGGCGGGCGAGGCGACCCCGCTGATGACCGTGGAGGGCAGTGGCACCGTGATGTTCGGCCACGGCGGCCATCACATCCAGGTGATCGGACTCACCGGGGACACGTTGTACGTGGAGGCGGACCGGCTGCTCGCCTTCGACGGTTCGCTGGAGCAGGGCACGATGTTCATGGGCGCGCAGGGCGGCGTGATGGGCATGGTGCGCGGCCAGGTGACCGGCCAGGGTCTGTTCACCACGACGCTCAAGGGCCACGGCGCGGTCGCCGTGATGGCGCACGGCGGGATCATCGAGCTGCCGATCGGCCAGGGCCGTACGGTCCATGTCGACCCGCAGGCCTATGTCGCCCACCACGGCGACGTACGGAACAAGCTCTCCACCGCCGTCGGCTGGCGGGACATGGTGGGCCGGGGCTCGGGCGAGGCGTTCCAGCTGGAGCTGAGCGGCAACGGTGCGGTGTACGTCCAGGCGTCCGAGGAGAAGCTGTGAGCGCGCCCGTGATTCACGACCCGACGACGCTGCCGAGCGACGACAACGTCAACGCGTACACCTTCTGTGTGGAGCTGAAGGGGAGCCAGTGGTTCCTCCAGAAGGGCAAGATGATCGCCTACTACGGGCGGATCGACTTCAACGGGATCGGCCACGGCCGGCTCGACCGGCTGGTGCGCACCAGCTTCCACTCGCCGCTGCACGCGGCCGACTGGGTGGTGGCGGAGGGCAGCGGCAAGATGCTGCTCGCCGACCGTGCCTTCGACGTCAACTCCTTCGACCTGGAGAACGGCAATCTGACCGTCCGTTCCGGGAATCTGCTGGCGTACGAGCCGTCCCTGGCGCTCAAGCAGTCGATCGTGCCGGGCTTCCTGACCCTGATCGGTACGGGGAAGTTCGTGGCCGCTTCGAACGGTCCGGTGGTCTTCATGGAGCCCCCGATCCGGGTGGATCCGCAGGCGCTGGTGGGCTGGGCGGACTGCCCGTCGCCGTGCCACCACTACGACCACGCCTATATGACCGGGGTGATGGGCGGGCTGCGGGCGATGAGCGGGCTCGGCGGGTCGTCGGGCGAGGAGCATCAGTTCGAGTTCGTCGGAGCGGGGACGGTGCTGCTCCAGTCGAGCGAGGCGCTGATGGCCGAGACGGCGCGCGGCGTGGTGCCGAACGAACCCGGCGTACCGGGCGGCGGCGGACAGCCCGCGGGACAGCCGGGCGGGGTACCTCGGATGCCGGGACAGCTGGGGGACCTCCAGCGCCGCTTCGGGCTGTGAGCGGTAGTCTGCGGAGTGTGACCTCGAACGTGTGCGCCTTTCCTGTGCCCGGGGTCACACTCGCCGACTTCGTCCAATTTTCAACTTCTTAGGTAGAATTCATATATGGAGACCGAGACGGCCACCCCCTGGCTGAGCGACGCGGAGCAGTGCACCTGGCGCACCCATCTGGATGTCAGCAGGCTGCTGATGCACCAGTTGGAGAAGGACCTCCAGCCGTTCGGGCTGACCAACAACGACTACGAGATCCTGGTCAACCTCTCCGAGGCCGAGGACAGGCGCCTGCGGATGAGTGACCTCGCCGCCGCCACGCTCCAGTCCAAGAGCCGTCTCTCGCACCAGATCACCCGGCTGGAGACCGCCGGCATGGTCCGCCGCGAGAACTGCGAGTCCGACCGCCGCGGCCTCTTCGCCGTCCTCACCGATCAGGGCATGGAGACGATGCAGAAGGTCGCCCCGCACCACGTCGCCTCCGTACGGAAGCACTTCTTCGACCTGCTGCCGCCCGAGGCGCTCGCCGCGCTGAGCCGGTCACTCACGCCGGTCGCCGAGCACCTGCGCGGACACCGCGCCAAGAGCTGACGCACCGGCCGGGACCGGCCTGTCCGGGTCCCGCCCGGCGGCGGGCAGGCGCAGCTCGAACAGCGCGCCGCCCGCCTCGGCCCGGCCGACGTCCAGCGTGCCGCCGTGCCGGTGTGCCACGTCGCGGGCGATCGCGAGGCCGAGACCCGCGCCGCCGTCGTCCCTGCTGCGGGCGTCGTCGAGCCGTACGAACCGCTCGAAGATCCGCTCCCGCTCCGCGTCCGGCACCCCTGCCCCGTCGTCGGAGACCGCGAGCACCACCTGGCCGCCGTCGCGGCGCACCGTGGCCCGTACCTCCCCCGCCGCGTGCCGCTGCGCGTTGTCCAGCAGATTGCCCAGCACTCGCGCCAACTGACCGCGCGAGCCGGCCACTTCGGCGCTGCCCCGGACGTCCGGCGTCACCGGGATCCGGTCGGTCGACCGCTGCGAGACCTCCTCACGTACCAGCGCCGCCAGATCCAGCCGCGTACGCCCGGCCTGCTCCCCCGCGTCCAGCCGGGCGAGCAGCAACAGGTCGGCGGCGAGCTGCTGGAGCCGTACGGTGTCGGCCACCGCGCCCGGCACGTCCAGCAACTCCGGGTGCGCCTCGCCCACTTCGAGCTGGGTTCGGAGCGAGGCGATCGGACTGCGCAGCTCGTGCGAGGCGTCGGCGACGAAGCGCCGCTGGCGATCGACGGAGGCTTCGAGCGCGGTGAGCGTCTCGTTGGTCGTACGGGCCAGCCTGGCGACCTCGTCGTGGGTGTCCGGCTCGGGCACCCGCCTGGTCAGGTCCTCGGAGGCGGTGATGGCTGCCATCTCGCGCCGGATGCCCTCCACGGGCCGCAGCGCGCGCCGGGTGACCAGCCAGGTCACGCCGCCGACGACGACCAGCAGGGCGGGCACGCCGATGGCCATCGCGATGGTGGCGGCGCCGACGGCGCTCTGCCGCGGGTCGAGCGAGGAGCCCGCGTGGACGGTGTACGGGCCGCCGGCGACGCCGGTGACCCGGCGGGTGGAGAAGCGGTAGTCCACGGTCCGGCCGTCGACGGTCACGCTTGCGTCGCGGTGGTCCTCGGCCGGGGAGAACGTTCCGTCGGCCGGGGCGCCGGGGGCCGGACCGTCGTCGTCGCTGTCGTCCCCGCTGTCGTCGTCACCGCCGCTGTCGTCATCGTCGTCGTCGCCGGTCGGGGTGGGCGTCGGCGTCGGAGCGGGGGTCGGCGCCGTCGTGGACGGGGGCGACGCGGGACGCACGGCGGACACCCCGGTGCCGGTGATCTTCTCGATGCCCTCGCTCGCGGCGACCAGCCGGCCTCTCGCGTCGGTCACCTGGGTCGGATGTTCGTCGCTGTCCGGCAGCTCCAGCTTGCCGAGGGGCACCTGGTTCGCAAGCCGCTGGGCGACCTCGTTGGAGAACTGGTCGGCCTGCCGTTCCGCCTGGTCGGTCAGGTTCGAGCGCAGCGCGAACAGCAGGGCGAACGCGGCGGCCACCAGCGCCACGGCCACCACGGCGGTCGCGGCGAGCGCGGCCCGGGACCGTACGGAGGAGAAGGGGCGTCTCATACGGCCACCAGCCGGTACCCGGCGCCGCGCACCGTCTGGATCGTCGTGGCGCCGAGTTTGCGGCGCAGCGCGCTGATGTAGACCTCGATGATGTTGGGGTCGCCGTCGTACGCGAAGTCCCAGACGTGCTCCAGGATCTCGGGCTTGCCGACGATCTGCCCCGCCCTGATCGCGAGTTGTTCGAGGACCGCGAACTCCTTGGCGGTGAGCGTGACTTCGGTGTCCGCGCGGTGGACACGGCGGGTCGCGGTGTCGACGGTGAGGGTGCCGATGCGCAGGACGGGCGAGGCTCCGGCGGAACCCCTGCGACGCAGCAGCGCCTTGACCCGTGCGACGAGCACGATGTACGAGAACGGCTTGGTCAGATAGTCGTCGGCGCCGGTGTCCAGGCCCTCGGCCTCGTCGTACTCACCGTCCTTGGCCGTCAGCATCAGGATCGGTACGTCGTTGCCGGCGGCGCGCAGGGCGGCGCAGACGCGGTAGCCGTTCATGCCGGGCAGCATGATGTCGAGCACGATCAGGTCGTACGCGCCCTCACCCGCCAGATGCAGCCCTTCGAGGCCGTCGTGCACGACGTCCACGGCGAAGCCCTCCGCCCGCAGGCCCCTGGCCAGGGACACCGCGAGCCGCTTCTCGTCCTCAACAATCAACAGGCGCATGAGCACAGCCTCCCAAAACGAACCTGAAGAAAGCTTCAGGTGGCTTCAGGCTGCCTTCAGCTTCCCTCAGCCAGATTGAGGTCAAGCGAAACGGCCCGACGGGGAGGAACCCTCATGAAGCGCAATCTTGTCATCGCCGCCATCACCGCCGCAGCTCTGATCGGCGGGGGCACGTACACCGCGGTCGCCATGGGAGCCACCGACACCGGCGCGGACACCGCGCCGAAGACGGTCTCATCGGCGTCACTGGTGAACGGTGCGGGCGCCGGGAAGGACGACCGCGACGACGACAGGGATGACCGAGGCAACGGCGAGGACGACTTCAACACCCCGGCGGCGGGCCCGAAGGTCACCGCCGAGCAGGCCGCGGCGGCGGCACTGAAGAAGCACCCGGGCAAGGTGGAGTCCGTCGACCTGGACGACGACGGTGACGACGACGGCGGCTCGTCCGCCGGGCGCCACTGGGAGGTCGACATCATCGGCCAGGACGGCACGTCGTACGAGCTGCGGGTCGACTCCTCGACCGGCGCGGTCCGCGCGGACAACGACGACGACGACCGTGACGACGACGACCGCCGGGAGCGTGCCGCGGTGCGCGGCGCCGAGGTGGACGCCCGGGGAGCGGCGGCTGCGGCGCTGAAGAAGCACCCCGGCGCCGTGACGTCGATCGACGCGGACGACGACGACCGCAAGGCCGACCACTGGGAGGTGACGGTGCGGGGCGACGACGGCCGTTCGCACGCGGTGACGGTCGACATGTCGTCCGGCGCGGTGGCGGCGGACCGCGACGACGACGGTGACGACCGGGACGACCGCGCGGACGACCGCGACAACGAGAACGACGACCACGGTGACGACGGCCGGGACGACGACGGTCACGACGACCGCGGTGACGACGACGGCGACGACGACTGACATCTCCCGTACGGCACCTGACGCCGGCGGCGTCGCCCGGAACGGCCGGTGGCAGAGGAGATTCCGCTCCTCCGCCACCGGCTTCTCGCGTCAGCCGCCCGTCAGGCCCGCCACCAGTTCGTCCGCCGCCGCGTACGGGTCCAGTTCGCCCGCGACGATCCGCCGCGCCAGAGCGCCCAGGCGCCGGTCGCCGCGCAGGTCGTCGATGCGTTCGCGGAGCGCCGTGACGGCGATGGTCTCCACCTCGCGGGCCGCGCGCCGCGCGCGCCGTTCGGTGAGGACGCCGTGCTTCTCCAGCCACGCGCGGTGCTTCTCCAGCGCGTCGACGACCTCGTCGATGCCCTCGTTCCGCGCCGCCACGGTCTTGACGATCGGTGGGCGCCAGTCCGCGGGGCCGCGGGCCTCGCCGAGGCCGAGCATGTGGTTCAGCTCGCGGGCGGTCGCGTCGGCGCCGTCCCGGTCCGCCTTGTTGACGACGTAGATGTCACCGATCTCCAGGATCCCGGCCTTGGCCGCCTGGATACCGTCCCCCATACCGGGGGCGAGCAGCACCACCGAGGTGTCCGCCTGCGAGGCGATCTCCACCTCCGACTGCCCGACCCCGACGGTCTCCACCAGGATCACGTCGCAGCCGGCCGCGTCGAGCACCCGGATCGCCTGCGGCGCCGACCAGGCGAGCCCGCCGAGATGGCCGCGGGTCGCCATGGAGCGGATGTAGACGCCGGGGTCCGACGCGTGGTCGGACATCCGGACCCGGTCGCCCAGCAGCGCTCCCCCGGAGAAGGGGGACGACGGGTCGACGGCCAGCACGCCGACCCGCTTGCCCGCCTTCCGGTACGCGGACACCAGCGCGGACGTCGATGTCGACTTGCCGACACCGGGCGAGCCGGTGAGCCCGACGACGTACGCGCCGCCCGCCAGGGGCGCCAACGCGGCCATCACCTCGCGCAGTTGCGGCGACGCCCCTTCGACCAGTGAGATCAGCCGGGCCACGGCCCTGGGCCGGCCCTCCCGTGCCTGGGCCACCAGCTGGGGGACGTCCACCGTCATCCGTACCGCGCTCCGTTCCTGGTTGCTGGGGGTGGGAATGAGGGATCTGGGCCGTGTCTTCAAAGTCCCGCCTGCCCTGCCGGCGGACGGCGCTACTTCGAGGACACGACCTAGACCCTCGGCACCCGTACGATCAGCGCGTCGCCCTGCCCGCCGCCGCCGCACAGCGCCGCCGCGCCGACCCCGCCGCCGCGCCGCCGCAGTTCGAGCGCCAGGTGCAGCACCAGCCGGGCGCCGGACATACCGATCGGGTGGCCCAGCGCGATGGCACCGCCGTTCACGTTCACCCTTTCAGGGGACACACCCAGCTCCTTGGTCGACTGGACGGCGACCGCGGCGAAGGCCTCGTTCATCTCGATCAGGTCCAGGTCCTCGACCCCGATGCCCTCCTTCCGCAGGGCGTGCCTGATCGCGTTGGCCGGCTGCGACTGGAGCGAGTTGTCCGGCCCCGCCACATTGCCGTGCGCGCCGATCTCCGCGATCCACTCCAGGCCCAGCTCCAGCGCCTTGGCCTTGCTCATGACCACCACCGCCGCCGCGCCGTCGGAGATCTGCGACGAGGAGCCCGCCGTGATCGTGCCGTCCTTGGCGAAGGCGGGGCGCAGCCGGCCCAGGGACTCGACGGTGGTCTCGGGGCGGATGCCCTCGTCCTGGTCGAAGATCACCGGGTCGCCCTTGCGCTGCGGGATCTCGACGGGCGTGATCTCGGCCTGGAAGACACCGTTCTTCTGCGCGGCGGCGGCCCGCTGGTGGGACTGTGCCGCCACCTCGTCCTGCTCCGGCCTGGCGATGGCGAGGCGGGTGTTGTGCTTCTCCGTGGAGGCGCCCATCGCGATGGACTCGAAGGGGTCGGTCAGACCGTCGTGCGCCATCGCGTCCAGCATCTCGATCGCGCCGTACTTGTAACCCTCACGGGACTTCGGCAGCAGATGCGGCGCGTTGGTCATGGACTCCTGGCCGCCGGCGACCACGATGTCGAACTCGCCCGCGCGGATCAGCTGGTCGGCCAGCGCGATGGCGTCGAGGCCGGAGAGGCAGACCTTGTTGATCGTCAGCGCCGGGACGTTCATCGGGATGCCGGCCTTGACGGCGGCCTGGCGCGCCGGGATCTGCCCCGCCCCGGCCTGGAGCACCTGCCCCATGATCACGTACTGCACCTGCTCGCCGGTGACGCCGGCCCGCTCCAGCGCGGCCTTGATGGCGAAGCCGCCGAGGTCGGCACCGGAGAAGGACTTCAGCGATCCGAGCAGCCTGCCCATGGGCGTACGGGCACCGGCGACGACGACGGAAGTGGTGGTGTTCGAATCCGGCATGAGATGCGACCCCTTTGCCTGAGGATTGAGGGTTAACGAGGGTTCACCAAATGTACTGAGCGCACAGGTCCCGGGTCACCCGGCCGCGAGTGTGACAGCGCGCACGTTGCGTAACCGGGCCGCAGGCGCTGCACTATGCGGATGCTGACGCGAATCGACCACATCGGAATCGCCTGCCACGATCTCGACGCGACCGTCGAGTTCTACCGGGCCACCTACGGCTTCGAGGTGTTCCACACCGAGATCAACGAGGAGCAGGGCGTACGGGAGGCCATGCTCAAGATCAACGAGACCTCCGACGGCGGGGCCTCCTACCTCCAACTGCTCGAACCGACCCGCGAGGACTCGGCCGTGGGCAAGTGGCTGGCCAAGAACGGCGAGGGCGTGCACCACATCGCCTTCGGCACCGCCGACGTCGACGGCGACTCGGAGGCCATCCGTGAGAAGGGTGTGCGGGTTCTGTACGACGAGCCGCGCACCGGCTCGATGGGCTCCCGCATCACGTTTCTGCACCCCAAGGACTGCCACGGCGTCCTGACGGAACTCGTCACCTCCGCCGCGAAGCCTTCGGAGCACTGACCCGAACGATTCCCGGCCCGGTAGAGTGGGCCGCTCCGGGCCGGGGCCGGGTCGGGGCGGCGCCTCGACCGATGATCTGTCACCATTCCCCGGGGGGCCGTTCGCCCGTCGGGCGGTACCTATTGCAGAGTTGCGACCAGGGGACGGATGGGACCGCGCAGTGCGGGGCTACGAACGCCAGGAGAGCCACCGAGCTGACGACGACCACCTTTCGCGGTTCGAAGCCGAGATGGATCGGCTGAAGACCGCGCGGGAGAAGGCCGTCCAGCACGCCGAGGACCTCGGTTACCAGGTCGAAGTGCTGCGCGCGAAACTCCACGAGGCGCGCCGCAGTCTCGCGTCCCGGCCCTCCTACGACAACGCCGACCTCGGCTATCAGGCCGAGCAGATGCTCCGCAACGCGCAGATCCAGGCCGACCAGCTGCGCACCGACGCCGAACGCGAGCTGCGCGACGCCCGCGCGCAGACGCAGCGCATCCTCCAGGAGCACGCCGAGCACCAGGCCAGGCTCCAGGCCGAGCTGCACGCCGAGGCCGTCCAGCGCCGCCAGCGGCTCGACCAGGAGCTGGCCGAGCGCCGCCAGACCGTCGAGTCGCACGTCAACGAGAACGTCGCCTGGGCCGAGCAGTTGCGCGGCCGTACGGAGACGCAGGCCCGCAGACTGCTGGACGAGTCGCGCGCCGAGGCCGAGAAGTCCCTGTCCGCCGCGCGCGCCGAGGCCACCCGGGTCGCCGAGGAGGCCCGCCGCCGGCTGGGCGCCGAGTCCGAGACCGCCCGCGCCGAGGCCGAGGCGATTCTGCAGCGCGCCCGCAAGGACGCCGAGCGGCTGCTCAACGCCGCCTCCACGCAGGCGCAGGAGGCTACCAGCCACGCCGAGCAGCTCCGTACGACGACCACGGCCGAGTCCGACCTGGCGCGCCGGCAGGCCGGTGAGCTGAGCCGGTCGGCCGACCAGCGCATACAGGAGGCGGACGAGCGGCTGCGCGAGGCCCGCGCCGAGTCCGAGAAGCTCGTCACCGAGGCCAAGGAGACCGCGGTCAAGCGGCTGGCCGGCGCCGAGACCCAGTACGAGCAGCGCACCCGTACCGCCAAGTCCGAGATCGCCCGGCTCGTCGGCGAGGCGACGAAGGAGTCGGAGGCGCTGAAGGCGGAGGCCGAGCAGGCGCTCGCCGACGCCCGCGCCACGTCCGAGAAGATGGTCACCGAGGCCGCCGAGAAGGCCCGTACGGCCGCCGCGGAGGACTCCGCGGCCCAGTTGGCCAAGGCGGCCCGTTCGGCCGAGGAGGTCCTCACCAAGGCGTCCGACGACGCCAGGGCGACCACCCGTGCCGCGAGCGAGGAGGCCGAGCGGATCCGCCGCGAGGCCGACGCCGAGGCGGACCGGCTGCGCGGCGAGGCGGCCGAGCAGGCCGACCAGCTCAAGGGCGCGGCCAAGGACGACACCAAGGAGTACCGCGCCAAGACGGTCGAGCTCCAGGAGGAGGCGCGCCGGCTGCGCGGCGAGGCGGAGACCCTGCGGTCCGAGGCCGTCGCCGAGGGCGAGCGCATCCGCGGCGAGGCGCGCCGTGAGGCCGTCCAGCAGATCGAGGAGGCGGCCAGCACCGCCGAGGAGCTGCTGACGAAGTCCCGCGCGGACGCCGACGAGATGCGCGCCAGCGCGTCCTCGGACAGCGAGCGCGTCCGTACGGAGGCCATCGAGCGCGCCACGACGCTGCGCAAGCAGGCCGAGGAGACGCTGGAGCGCACCCGCGCCGAGGCCGACCGGCTGCGCGCCGAGGGCGAGGAGCAGGCCGAGGCGACGAAGGCCGCCGCCGAGCAGGCCGCGGTCGAGCTGCGCGCGGAGACCGAGCGGGGTGTCGAGGCCCGTAAGGACGAGGCGTCCGACGAGCTGACCCGACTGCACACCGAGGCCGAACAGCGCCTGAGCGGCGCGGGGTCGGCGCTGACCGACGCGCGCGCCGAGAGCGAGCGGATCCGCCGCGAGGCCGCCGAGGAGACGGAGCGGCTGCGCGCGGAGGCCGCCGAGCGGCTGCGCACGCTCCAGGCCCAGGCCGAGCAGGAGGCCGAGCGGCTGCGGGACGAGGCGGCCGAGGACGCCGGCCGCTCCCGCGCGGAGGGCGAGTCGACCGCCGTACGGCTGCGGGACGAGGCCGCCCAGGAGGCCGAGCGGATCAAGTCCGAGGCCCAGGAGAGCGCGGACCGGCTGCGCGCCGAGGCCGCCGCCGCGGCCGAGCGCGTGGGGGCCGAGGCCGCCGAGGCGCTGGACGCCGCGCGGGAGGAGGCGGCCCGCCGCCGGCGTGAGGCCGAGGAGCTGCTGGCTTCGGCCCGTTCGGAGGCGGACCAGGAGCGCGAGCGGGCCCGCGAGCAGAGCGAGGACCTGCTGGCGTCGGCCCGTAAGCGGGTCGACGAGGCGCAGACCGAGGCGGCGCGGCTGGTCGAGGAGGCCGATTTCCGCGCCACGGAGATGGTCTCGGCCGCCGAGCAGACGGCGCAGCAGGTACGGGACGCGGTCGCCGGGCTGCACGACCAGGCCGAGCAGGAGATCGCCGGACTGCGCTCCGCCGCCGAGCATGCCGCGGAACGTACGAGGTCGGAGGCGCAGGAGGAGGCGGACCGGGTCCGCTCCGACGCGTACGCCGAGCGCGAGCGCGCCGCTGAGGACGCGACACGGCTGCGAACCCGCGCCCAGGAGGAGACGGACGCCGCCCAGGCGCTGGCCGAGGGCACCGTGGGCGAGGCCGTCACCGAGGCGGAGCGGCTGCGCGCGGAGAGCTCCGACTACGCGCAGCGCGTACGGACCGAGGCGTCGGACTCGCTGGCCGCCGCCGAGCAGGACGCGGCCCGCGCCCGCCAGGAGGCGCGCGACGACGCCAACCGCATCCGGGGCGACGCCGCGGAGCAGGCGGACCGGCTCATCGGCGAGGCGTCGAACGAGTCGGAGCGCATGCGCGCCGAGGCCGCCGAGACCGTCAACTCGGCCCAGCGGGCGGCCGAACGGCTCCGCACGGAGGCCGCGCAGATCAGGTCGGACGCCGAGGTCATGGCCGAACGGACCGTCAGCGAGGCCATCACGGAGTCGGACCGGCTGCTCGACGACGCGCGTGCGAGCGCCGCCAAGCGCCGTGCCGACGCGGCCGAGCAGGCCGACCAGCTCATCAACAAGGCCCAGGAGGAGGCGTTGCGCGCCGCCACCGAGGCCGAGGCGCAGGCCGACACGATGGTGGGCGCCGCGCGCTCCGAGGCCGCGCGCATCACGTCGGACGCGACGGTCGAGGGCAACTCCCTGGTGGAGAAGGCCCGTACGGACGCCGACGAACTGCTCGTCGGCGCGCGCCGGGACTCCACGGCCATCCGCGAGCGCACCGAGGAGTTGCGGGCGCGGGTCGAGGGCGAGATCGACCAGCTCCACGACCGGGCGCGCCGCGAGACGGCCGAGCAGATGAAGAACGCGGGCGAACGCGTCGACAAGCTGGTCAAGGCGGCCACCGAACAGCAGGTGGAGGCCGAGCAGAAGGCCAAGTCCCTGGTGGCGGACGCCGGTTCGGAAGCGAGCAAGGTCCGGATCGCGGCGGTGAAGAAGGCCGAGGCGCTGCTGAAGGAAGCGGAGCAGAAGAAGGCCGACCTGACCCGCGAGGGCGAGAAGCTGCGGGCCGACGCCGAGGCGGAGGCCACCCGCACCGTCGAGGAGGGGAGACGTGAACTCGATGTCCTGGTACGCAGGCGCGAGGACATCCAGACCGAGATCTCCCGTGTCCAGGACGTGTTGGAAGCGTTGGAATCCTTTGAAACACCTGCCGCGAGTGGCAAGACGGGTTCAGGTGGCGGCGCCGGCGGGGGTAGCGTCAAGGCGGGTGCGGCAGCGGGTGTTACCCGTTCGGGTGGCAAGCCGTCCGACAGCTAGGTCCTGTCGTGTGGAACAGGCCGGATCAATGAGCGAGGTCTGGTGCGTGCGATCGCGAAGGCGGAGGAGGGAGGCATGTCGGAACCATGCCGACCGACGACAACGCGGAGAGCGTGCGTGCCGGGGCACGCGAGCCCGGCAAGTTCCACACGACAGGCCCTTACCACTCAAAAGGCTGGACATTCTCCAGATCAAACCGGCATCCGCTCGATGACACGCCGCTTCGGCCCCTAGGATTCCCCCTATCACCTCACCGGTCTCATTCGACAGGAACCCCATGAGCGACACTTCCTCCCCATTCGGCTTCGAGCTCGTGCGGCGTGGTTACGACCGCGGTCAGGTGGATGACCGCATTACCAAACTCGTCGCCGACCGTGACAGCGCTCTCGCACGGATCACCGCACTGGAAAAGCGCATCGAGGAGCTCCACCTCGAAACGCAGAACGCTCAGGCCCAGGTCTCCGACGCGGAGCCGTCGTACGCCGGCCTGGGAGCGCGTGTTGAGAAGATTCTCCGCCTCGCCGAGGAGGAGGCGAAGGACCTGCGTGAAGAGGCCCGTCGCGCGGCCGAGCAGCACCGTGAGCTCGCCGAGTCGGCGGCCCAGCAGGTGCGCAACGACGCCGAGGCGTTCTCCGCCGAGCGCAAGGCGAAGGCCGAGGACGAGGGCGTCCGCATCGTCGAGAAGGCGAAGGGCGAGGCCTCGACCCTGCGTTCCGAGGCGCAGAAGGACGCGCAGCAGAAGCGCGAGGAGGCGGACGCGCTCTTCGAGGAGACCCGCGCCAAGGCCGCCCAGGCCGCTGCGGACTTCGAGACGAATCTCGCCAAGCGGCGTGAGCAGTCCGAGCGTGACCTGGCCTCGCGTCAGGCGAAGGCCGAGAAGCGCCTGGCGGAGATCGAGCACCGCGCCGAGCAGCTGCGTCTGGAGGCGGAGAAGCTCCGTACGGACGCGGAGCGTCGCGCCCGTCAGACGGTGGAGACCGCGCAGCGCCAGGCCGAGGACATCGTGGCCGACGCGAACGCCAAGGCCGACCGGATCCGCAGCGAATCGGAGCGCGAGCTGGCGGCGCTCACCAACCGCCGCGACTCGATCAACGCCCAGCTGACCAACGTCCGCGAGATGCTGGCCACGCTGACCGGTGCGGCCGTCGCCGCGGCGGGTACGCCCGCCGAGGACGAGCCGATCTCCCGCGGGGTCCCGGCGCAGCAGTCGCGCTAGGTCGTGGCTTCGAAGTAGCGCCGTCCGCCCGCGAGCCCGGCAAGATCCGAACGACAGGCCCTGGGTCAGCCCGGGAGCTGGACGGCCGATGTACGGCTGATAGACGGATCCGTTCCGTAAGTAACGATCGTGCAAGCCCCCCGCCAGTGGAGTGGCGGGGGGCTTTGCGCGCCCATAGGTTGTCCGCATGATCGAGGTCGAAGGGCTCACCAAACGTTTCGGGAAGAAGATCGCGGTCGACCACCTCTCCTTCCAGGTCCGGCCAGGGGTGGTGACGGGTTTTCTGGGACCCAACGGAGCCGGCAAGTCGACGACGATGCGGATGATGCTCGACCTGGACATCCCGACCGGTGGATCGGTCCGGATCGACGGGAAGCACTACCGGGAGCTCTCGGAGCCGGTGAAGTACATCGGCGCGCTGCTCGACGCGAAGGCGATGCACGGCGGGCGGAGCGCGTACAACAACCTCCTGTGTCTGGCCCAGAGCAATCGCATCCCGGTGAGCCGGGTCAACGAGGTCCTGGACACCGTCGGTCTGACCGCCGTGGCCAAACAGAAGTCGAAAGGCTTCTCACTTGGTATGGGCCAACGGCTGGGAATCGCGGCGGCGCTGCTCGGTGATCCCGAGATCCTGATGTTCGACGAGCCGGTGAATGGTCTGGACCCCGAGGGCATTCACTGGATTCGCAACCTGATGAAAGCCCTCGCGGGCCAGGGCCGGACGATCTTCGTCTCCAGCCATCTGATGAGTGAAATGGCGCTGACCGCCGATCACTTGATCGTGATCGGTCAGGGGAAACTCCTGGCGAACACCTCGATGGCCGATTTCATCCAGGAGAACTCACGCAGTTTCGTACGGCTCCGCTCCCCGCAGCGGGAGCAGATGCGCGACGCGCTGCACGAGGGCGGTCTCTCCGTCGTGGAGGCGGCCGACGGCACGCTGGAGATCGACGGCTCCACCGCCGAGGAGATCGGCGACCTGGCCGCCCGGCACCAGCTCACGCTGCATGAGCTGAGCTCCCAACGCGCCTCGCTGGAAGAGGCGTTCATGCAGATGACGGCCGAGTCGGTCGAGTACCACGCCCATTCCGGCGGCGACGGTGTGGCCCCGGCGGCCAACACGGCCCCGGGTCCCCGGTGGGGACAGCACGACAACCAGGGCAAGGGAGCCTGACCCATGGCATCGGTACCAGCGGTCCTCCAGTCCGAGTGGACCAAGATCCGTACGGTCTCCTCCACGATCTGGACCCTCGCCGTCGCGTTCCTCGTGACCGTGGCGATGGGCTTCGGTCTCTCCCTGCTGTTCAGCTCCACGTTCGACGATCTGTCGGACGCCGAGCGCGTCACCTTCGACCCGACGTTCGTGAGCTTCTCCGGGATGATCCTCGGTCAGCTGGCGATGGTGGTCTTCGGCGTCCTGGTCGTCGGCTCGGAGTACAGCTCGGGCATGATCCGCACCTCGCTCGCCGCCGTACCGCAGCGGGGCACGTTCCTCTTCAGCAAGCTCCTGGTCGCCGGGGCGCTGGCCCTGGGGGTCGGGATGGTCACGGGCTTCGTCTCGTTCTTCCTCGGCCAGGCGGCGCTCGGCGACCACGGGACGACCATCGGTGAGCCGGACGTGCTGCGCGCGGTCATCGGCAGCGGTCTCTACATGGGGCTGATCGCGCTGTTCTCGATGGGCGTCGCGACGATGCTGCGCAGCTCGATGCTGTCGCTCGGCATCCTGATGCCGTTCTTCTTCCTCGTCTCGCAGATCCTCGCCTCCGTACCGAAGGCGAAGGAGGTCGCCAAGTACTTCCCCGACCAGGCGGGCTCCAAGATCATGCAGGTGGTTCCCGACGCGCTGAACTCGACGCCGGCTCCGTACAGTCCCTGGCAGGGCATGGGGATCATGGTGCTGTGGGTCGCCGCCGCGCTGGCCGGCGGCTACCTCGTGCTGAAGAAGCGCGACGCGTAGGCGCTGTCGCCGCACGCCCCGCCCCCGGAAACCCGGTCGCCGCAAGCCCTGTCCCGAGAACCTCGTCGCCGCCGCTCCGTCGTGACGACTTGGCCGGAACCGTCAAGGCCCGGATATCCTCCTAACTCTAACGGGGGCCTTCGGCCGGGAGCGGCCACTGCCCCGACCACCTGACTGAACTGTCGATGGGGCTGGAGAATGATCGAGGCAGTCGGCCTGACGAAGCGCTACGGCGCCAAGACGGCCGTGTACAACCTTTCCTTCCAGGTGAGGCCCGGTACCGTCACCGGGTTCCTGGGCCCCAACGGTTCGGGCAAGTCGACGACGATGCGGATGATCCTCGGTCTCGACCGGCCGACCTCCGGTCATGTGACCGTCGGCGGCCATCCTTTCCGCGAGCTTCCCAACGCGCCCCGCCAGGTCGGCGCGCTGCTCGACGCCAAGGCGGTGCACGGCGGGCGCAGCGCGCGCAACCACCTGCTGTCGCTCGCGCAGCTCTCCGGTATCCCGGCGGCCCGGGTCGACGAGGTACTGGGCGTGGTGGGCCTCCAGGACGTGGCACGGCGGCGTTCCAACGGCTACTCCCTCGGCATGGGCCAGCGGCTCGGCATCGCCGCCGCGCTGCTCGGCGACCCGCAGGTGCTGCTCTTCGACGAGCCGGTGAACGGGCTCGACCCCGAGGGCATCCTCTGGGTCCGCAATCTGATGAAGCAGCTGGCGGCCGAGGGCCGTACGGTCTTCGTCTCCTCGCACCTGATGAGCGAGATGGCCGTGACCGCCGAGCACCTGATCGTCATCGGGCGCGGGCAGCTCCTCTCCGACATGAGCGTCAGGGACTTCATCTCGCACAACTCGGCGGACTTCGCGCGGATCCGTCCCGCGCAGACCGATCCCGGGGCCCGCGAGAAGCTGGTCGCCGCGCTCGGCGAGGCGGGCGGCCAGGTGCTGTCCGAGCCGGACGGCGCGCTGCGGGTCACCGGGCTGCCGCTGCCCCGCATCAGCGATCTGGCGCACGAGTCGGACGTACGGCTCTGGGAGCTGTCCCCGCACCAGGCGTCGCTGGAGGAGGCGTACATGCGGCTGACGCAGGGTGCCGTGGACTACCGCTCGACGGCCGATCAACTCGCCGGTTTCGAGCCGCCCCCGCAGCAGGGCTACACCGTGCAGCTGTACGAGCCGCCGGTCGTGCCCGACGTGCCGACGCGGGGCTGGTACCCGCCGCCGCCGCCCGGGGAGAACCCGTACGCGACGGACGCGCCGACGGACACACCGGCGGTCGCGCCCGCGACGCCCGCGGTGCCCGCGAATCCGTCCGTGCCCGCGAAGCCCGCACCCGCACCCGCGACCGCCGCCGACCTCATCAAGCTCACCACGAGCGAGAGCGACGCGAAGCCCGCCGCGACCGGGACAGGGACCCCGAGCGCGACCGACACCACCGAGGACGTCCGATGACCGCCCCGAACGAGCAGCAGGCCCCGATCTGGCAGGGCGGGCAGCCCCTCGGGTCGTACACCTCGCCGATCCCGGTCCGCCCGGCCACCCTCGGTGACGCGGTGGCCTCGGAGTGGACCAAGATCCGTTCCGTCCGCTCGACCATGTGGACGCTCGGCGTCATGATCGTCCTGATGCTGGGCCTCGGCGTGCTCGTGGCCTGGACCGTCTCTCTCACGGAGACCTCTCTCAATGAGGAGTCGGCGCTGCCGCTGGGCTTCTTCGGCGTACTGCTGGGCTCGATCTGTGTGATCACCCTGGGGGTGCTGACCATCGCGTCCGAGTACGGCACGGGCATGATCCGCACCACCCTGACCGCCTGCCCCAGCCGGGGCCGGGTGCTGGCGGCGAAGTCGATCGTCTTCTTCCTGCTCGTCCTGACGATCACGACGGTGACCGCGGCGCTGGTGGGCGGGATCCAGGTCGCGCTGCTGGACGGCCGCGCGCCCACGGGCGAGGAGTGGCTGCGGGCCACGATCGGTGTCGGCCTCTTCATGGGGCTGCTGGGCCTACTGGCGCTGGCCGTCGGCGCGCTCATCCGGCACTCGGCGGGCGCGATCACCATCATGATCGGGGTGATGCTGCTGCCGCTGGTGCTGGCGATGTTCATGTTCTCGTCGTCGCTGGTGGACGTGCAGCAGGCCCTGTTCGAGTACTCGATCCCGAGCCAGATCGCGGTGCTCTACGACGCGTCGATGACCGGTTCCGGGCCGAGCGGGTGGGACCCGCTGCTGATCGGGACGGGTGTCACGGCCGTGGTGTTGGCCCTCGCCTTCCTCGCGCTCGACCGGCGTGACGTGTAAGGGCGGTTGGGGCGGGCGCTGACGCGCCCGGCTCAGAACTTCGGGGCGTTACGGGACCGCTGCACCCGCGAGGCGCGGCGGTCCTTCGCGTTCCAGCACGCCTTGTGCCAGTGCCGCCGGTCGTCCACGCCGCCGTACTCCGGCCACGCCACCACGTGCGGCACACCCGAGGGGATCTCCTGGTCGCAGCCGGGGCAGCGGTACCGCTTGCCCCCGGCGCTCGCGCCGGCGACGGCCCGCACCGCCCACTCCTCGCCCTGCCATGACTCGGTCCGCTGGAAGCCCCCGTACCGTTGCGACGCCTCTCCGGCGTGGTCGGTCGGGGTCTCGCCGCCTCGGGGGCGGTTGCGGCGCGGGGACACATGACACCTCACGGGGCTGACAGCACGGTTCCCTCCAGCGTACGGGCCGCTCCCCCGGTGGCACGCCCGAGCGGCGCAGGACCGAGGGCACCCTCACGGCGCAGTTAGCGGACAATCGCAACAACTTCCGCCGCGCCCGTGCCCATGGCACGTGTCAGACGTTAATGCCAGCAGGGGGGAGCCGCGTCAGCCGCAAGGAGGCAGAAGGCGATGCGAGTTGGAGCTTTTGTACTGGCGGCCCAGTTCCCGGGCCAGGGCCAGGGGGAAGCACTGCACAGAGCGGTGCGCACGGCTGAGGTCGCCGAGGAGTCCGGACTGGACTCGGTCTGGCTGGCCGAGCACCACTTCGTGCCGTACGGCACCTGCCCGTCGGCGGTGACGCTGGCCGGCCTGCTGCTGGGACGCACCCGGCGCATACGGGTGGGTACGGCGGTCAGCGTGTTGCCGAACGTACATCCGGTGGCGCTCGGCGAGCAGGCGGCGCTGCTGCACCTGCTCTCCGGCGGGCGCTTCTCGCTCGGCGTGGGCCGGGGCGGGCCGTGGGTCGACCTGGAGGTCTTCGGGTCGGGTCTCCAGGCGTACGAACGGGACTTCCCCGAGTCGCTCGACCTGCTGCTGCGCTGGCTGCGCGAACCGCGGGTGTCGGCGGACGGCGAGCGCTACCGGTTCCGTGAAGTCCCCGTCGTACCACGGCCCAACGAGTTGATCGACGGCGCCGGCGGACCCGAGGTGGTCGTGGCGTGCACGTCCGCGAAGAGCGTGCGGCTGGCCGCCGAGCGGGGACTGCCGATGCTGCTGGGGATGCACTGCGGGGACGAGGAGAAGGCCGAGATGGTGGCCCTCTGGCGTACCCACGCCATCGCCGCCGGCCACCCGCCCGACGAGGCCGACGGCGCGGCGCACGTATCGGCGGGGGTGGCGCAGATCGCCGACGGCCGTACGGAGGCGACCGAGACGCTGGTGAAGGCCATGCCGGGCTGGCTGAGGCAGGGGCTCGGCGCCCATGTGACGGTGGACGGCAGGCAGAGGTCGATGCGCGATCCCGTCGCGTACACGGAGCTGCTGTGCGGTCTGCATCCGGTGGGGCCTCCCCGGCTCGCCGCCGACCGTCTGGCGGCCACCGCGGAACGAACCGGGATCACACGCTTCGCGCTGCTCGTCGAGGGCTCCGGGGACCTGGCGGCCACGGAGGAGAACGTACGGAGGATGGGGGCCGAGGTGCTGCCGCAGCTGCGCTGAGGCGGACGGCGGTGCGGGCGCCGTCCTCACGTGGAGCCGCGCGCGGGGCGGCATCACGCCGTGGCCTCACGGCATCGGCGGCCGGCGTCGGCGGCACGGCGTCGAACTCACGCCGGACGCCGGACGGGGTCCCCGCCCCGCGAGACCCGGGCCGGGCGAGATCGGGCCGGTCGTCCGGCGGATCCCTGAGTCGGCCCAGGAATCCGCCGACAGACCGAAGCCGTCAGCAGTCCCGGAGCTCCGGGGACTGGTTGAGCAACTGCCCCCTGATGGAAGTGAAACGGGCGAGCCTCTCGTCGACCGAGGGGTCCAGCGGGAACACCGCGACCCGGTGACAGTTCTGGAATGCCAGACGCACTCCGAAGTGGCGCTGAAGCGCACCGCGGATCGCGTCACTGGCGAGCGCGCGCAGCAGCTGGCCACGCGCCTGCTCGTCCGGCGGCGGCGTCTGGTTGTCGGCGAACTCTCCGCCGTCCACCTTCAGCTGAGCCGCCAAGGAGCTGATCATCTCCCACGCGAAAGGCAGGGAGGTCCGGACGCAGTCGACGAATTCGGCTTCGTCGACCTCGCCTCGCTCGGCCTGCTCCAACAGTGCCGGTGAGACGTCGAGCGACATGGGTTCTCCTCTCGCGACCCCACCAAAATGGGGCCTTACGGGCAGGGAAGGGGGAGACGACGACGCAGCGTGCACGACCGGCGACCTCCTGCATCCACGTTATGCGCGCTGTCCGGACCGCACCAGGCGAATGGGAACACAACCGGCCACAAACGAACGGGGCTTGAGGGGCGAATCGCGGCGAACGTCGACAGTCGAGTAGCGTTGCGGACCATGCGTCTCGTCATCGCCCGCTGCTCCGTCGACTACGCGGGCCGGCTCACCGCCCACCTGCCCACCGCCCCCCGTCTGATCCTGGTCAAAGCTGACGGGAGCGTGTCGATCCACGCGGACGACAGGGCATACAAACCGCTCAACTGGATGTCTCCGCCCTGCACCCTCAAAGAGGGCACCGGCGACGATGTCGGAGTATGGACGGTCGTGAACAAAGCGGGCGAGAAACTGATCATCACGATGGAGGAGATCCTCCACGACTCGTCACATGAACTCGGGGTCGATCCGGGCCTGATCAAGGATGGCGTGGAAGCACACCTCCAGGAGCTCCTCGCCGACCGCATCGAGACACTGGGCGACGGCTACAGCCTGATCCGCCGCGAGTACCCCACCGCGATCGGCCCGGTGGACATCCTCTGCCGCGACGCGGACGGCGCGACGGTTGCGATCGAGATCAAACGCCGCGGCGACATAGACGGCGTGGAGCAACTGACCCGCTACCTCGACCTGTTGAACCGCGACCCCCATCTCTCCCCGGTCCGCGGCCTGTTCGCGGCCCAGGAGATCAAGCCCCAGGCCCGCGTACTGGCGACGGACCGCGGCATCGGATGCGTGGTGCTGGACTACAACGCGCTGCGGGGCATCGAGGACGACAAACTGCGGCTGTTCTGAGGGCCCACCGACGCGCCCGCGCCCGCGCTCGCGGAGTCAGCGGGCGCTGCGGGCGTCCGGCACACCCCGGGCCCGGTGACGGCCAACGACACGATCGGCGCCGGGGGTTGGGGCCTCGGTGCTGAGCGCCCGCGCCGCCGGGGCGCTGATCGCCACCGGGGTGATGCCGAAGCGGACGGTACGGCGGCCGATGGCGCCGGCCCTGTCCCTGATGCCCCTGCCGCCGTCCCACTGATCCTGCCGGGGACGGCGACGGTACGGGCGGCGCTCTGGTGGCGGTCGCCGTGCCGCTGCCCCCGCTGTCGCCGTCACAGCGGGGTTCCGGACCGGCCGATGAGCCCCGGTCCGCGGCGAGGACCCGTCAGATCACCGACGGGGACGGGGACGGGTCCGGGGAGTCCGACCAGGACCCGGACGGGGACGCCGACGTCGGGTCGGCCGGGATGCCCAC